>JBNLFT010000161.1:0-6636 GCA_050305675.1 Methylococcaceae bacterium | reverse complement strand
ATACCGAAAACGGAGTCATTAATACTTCGGAACAGGCAAGTTATCAGCTGTTGGAGTTGTTTGAGCAAGCTTATCCTGAAGCGGCCAAAATTCATTTCAAAGTATTACAGCCGTTTCGGTTGCTGAGCGAAAATTTGCACCCGTTAGTCTGGGAACGGCTAATCGGCGTTATCGAGGCCGAAAATCAGGCTGACTATGACGGTATTATCGTCATGCACGGTACCGATACCTTGGCTTTTACCGCAGCGGCATTGGGATTGTATTTCAATCGGCTACGGATTCCTCTGTTGCTTGTTTCCAGCAACCATCCTTTGGGGCATCCGCAAGCCAACGGATTGGAGAATTTTCTCTGTGCGGTGGAATATATAGTTCAAGAAAAGCAGCCTGGCGTGTGGGTTCCCTACAAAAATCCAGGTGCTCCCCAGACGCTGCATATCGGAACCAGATTGGCTTCCTCGCTTCAGCTGAGCGGTGATTTCATCAGTGTGCAATCACGGCCTTTTATGCAATTCGACCGAGGAAATTTCACGCCGTTACAAAAACCCACGCCGATTTCGGAGGCCGAACATAAACTTAAGCCTTTGTTTTCCCGTCGTATTCTACTATTACGCCCTTATCCTGGAATGGATTATTCTCATGTTAAACCGACCGCGATCGATGCCGTGCTCCATGATTTATATCATTCCGGTACCGCCTGCGCATCGTCCGACTACGGGAAACAGCATAGTTTGTTGGAATTTATCGACAGTTGCCGGCAACAAGGAATCAAGGTCTATTTGGCACCTGCGCTGCGGCATCAAGAGGTTTATCGCAGCACGCAGGAGTTAAGCGAGCACGGCGCGGAAATGATTTGGAATATGTCTTTGGAATCCGCTTATGTGAAATTGCTGTTGGCTTACGCGAATTTTCACGATTCCAAGCTGATCAGCAGTTTTTTGCAGCAGGATATTGCGTTGGAACACGTTTAGTATGTCGGATTGTCGGCTAGTAGTATGGGCGGGAGCGGTTTAGGACGGAATGTCTTTTTTCGTTTGGGTCATCGTTTGCTTAACATGCCAAATCGATCGCACATTGGAACGTAGATTTTTCAGTAAACAGCTTATGGCTATCTCTTCGGCGGCAGCCAATATACAGATTATCGATGCTAGACGAAACGGCCATGCGATCTCACATAGCACCAACAAAAAAAATGACGTTCCCATGCACGCTACGGCCAGCTTTACCAGCCAAGTGTGATAGCTGGGAAAGGCACGAAATTTTACAAAGCCCACCAAGGATGGCAACAGATAGCTGATAATAACCAGGATCGCGTACAGCACTTCCCGTTGCATCAAGGCTGGCCAAAGTTGCCATGCACTTAACGCGATTGTCGTGTAAATCAACAAATCTCCCCAGGTGTCGAGTAACGCCCCTAACTCGCTTTCCTGATGGAGCATTCTAGCCGCCATGCCGTCTAGCACATCGGTGAGAAACGTGACGACGAGCAGTAACAAAAACGCCCGTTCATAGCCGTGCCACGCCAACGTCAGCAATATCGGGGCGCTGACGAAACGAAAACAGGTTAGCATGTTTGGCAATGTCAGTAATTGCTCGAGTTGGAGTTTGTTCATAATGCGAAGCCGGCTAGTAACGGCGCGTGATCGGATAAACGATTCCAAGGCGCTTGAGTCAGACGGTCGCAGAACTGTAGTGACAAACCTCGAAAATATATGCGGTCCATTTGCAATAAAGGCAGCCACGCAGGAAAGGTTCTGGCGTAATGTCGGTATAAGGTTCGATAGGCTTCTTTCAATTGCAGATGCTGATAGAATCGTTTTTCAGCCTGACCGGTCCAATCGTTAAAATCACCTGCGACGATTAATGGGGCATCATGTGGAACATGGTCGTCAATGCGTTGACAAAGCAAGCCGAATTGCCGCCTGCGTTCCATCCCTATTAACCCCAAATGGATGCAGATGACGTGCAAATCGTGGCTTAATTGTGGAAGTTCAAGCACGGCGTGCAACAAACTGCGGCTAGCCCAAGTGAACGGCGATACGTTGATGTTTTCCCAACTTTTTAGCGGGAATTTGCTGAGTATTGCATTGCCGTGGTGGCCGACGCTGTAAACCGCGTTCTTCGCGTAGGCAATATGCGGCCAAACGTCTTCGGCGAGAAATTCGGAATGCGAGCATTCCGGCCAGTTTTGTTGTTTTTGTTCGTGTTCTTTATGCTCGCCCTGCATTTCCTGAAAAAACAGAATATCCGCGTCGGTTTTTAACAAGGCTTCGCGCATTTGGTGCAGGATGAAATGTCGGTTGCTGGAACTGAAACCCTTGTGAATATTATAAGTCAGAACCCGAAATTGGCTCTCCTGCATGAACGTTCTCCTAGTCTTTAAATCTCGCAAATTAACAGATTTATTTTACAACTCATCGCTAGGGAAATGCTGATTCTATCGTTATTTACTGGCGCGTAGTGACGCGCGACCAACATCAATCGCTTTAAGCAATTGATGTTGTATGGACAAGGAATTCGCTAGCTCCTTTGCCTGCACGGAGAAATCTCGGGCGGACCTATTCCGCTTGTCCTTAGTATGGACGATTTCGGATACGTAAACGATACAGCAACGGCGACATAGTCATTTCCAATAGCACAAAGACGATTACCGAAACGGCGATTTCAACCGCTGTTAGGTCCAATTGGGTTCTCAGAAAAACCAATGGAAACAACGACTCCGGTATCGTATCAAGTAATCTAAAGCGGCTGCTTTCGGCTAAGCCCAGACGCCTCTTACAAAAACTAGATAACAAATCTCCAAACATAGCCAGTGCTCCGAACTGCGCTCCGAGGTTCATAGCGATACCAAGCACGGGTGCTGTCAAGGCCGTTATCATGACGGACGAAATTATGCCACGCCAGGTTTTGCTTTGACCGAACAACGGTCGATTGTCGGCCAAGGCGAAACCGAAATCCAGCGGCCAGGCAAATCGGGATCCGAACAGATTCCGGCACAATACCGGCGTTCCATTGGCGATCGCCAGCAGAATCTGCACCTTGGCAATACAAAACCAACAAAAAGTTGTGAATTCCATGCGGTGTATATCTCAACAAACAGCGTATAGGGAACTATAGCAAGATAAAATTCTTCGACAATGTATCAAAACCCACATACAAGGAAATTCAAAGTGGGGACGGATGAAAGTTAAAACAGTTGTTTTTAAGCAAGCATAGTCATAGAAATGAAGTCTTCGTTTCCGAAGAAAATCGCAGCAAGAGACCTCCGAAATGACAATCGATAGCTGACTAACGAGCGCTAGGCAGTAATTAAACAATGTTCAGTTACGATTCAGTGTCTTCTCTGTAACCTGTAGCCGTCACTCAAACGATGCTGGAAACAGCAGGAGGCGAAAATGAAAAAATTCATTTTAATCATAAGCATGATTGCCTTTCCTTTTGTCGGTTATGCAGACTGGGGATGGCAACACGACAGAAGTAATCATCGCTTTTGGAGCGAAGTTTCGAAACGACTGGATCGCCAGTACTTTAGAATCGAACAGGGGGTAAGAAAAGGTTACCTGACTCATTGGGAGGCTAAGAAATTGAAGCGGGAACATCGGCGTATCGATGAACGGATCGGCCATTTAAAACGCCGGCACTTGATAACGCATGAGCAGAAACGACGTATTTTGTCTTCTTTGGATAAAGCCAGCGAACATATCCATCGTCTAAAGAACAATGACCGATATTCTCATCATAGTCACGATTGGGCACGCTCTTCTTATGGAGGCGAGCGCTCAATCGTTTGGTCGGATGACCGAAATCGGGCCGGCTACCGGAAAAGACATTAAGCGAACCGCAGTTTTTCGCTAGGACTCTCTGGGGTCTGTTACAAACCTTCCGATTCGACCAGTTTGCCCCAATTTTTGAATGCCAGATTGAGCGTAGGGCAAACTGGCCTTTAATTGCCTGTTACGGCGTCATTTTTTTATGCATATTCATCATTTTTTGCCGATGCTGCATCATCTGCTTATGATGAGCTTTCATTAGTTCTAACTGTTCGTTTTTCAGTTTTTCTTTTTTTTCCGGATCCTGCTCCGCCAGAATTCTATCGGAGTAGTCGTGCATGGTCAGCATATGTTCTTGCATGGCACGCATGTGGTTATCCATTTGTTCCGGGCTCATTTGCATAGATCCTTGCATAGAGTGTTTCATTCCGGGTTTGTCTTGCGCATGCAAACCGGTGTTGATCGAAGCTAAAGCCAAAAGTACGGCAAAGTTAGTAATTTTGTTCATAAGACCTCCGGGTAAGGTTTCTTACCGTCAAATTGATGGGCCAACTAATAGTAACGCTAATTGTAAAAAATATCCCTAAGAAAAGTGAGGTAACTCACAAAATGAGTTGCCGAAAATTGACTCGTCGGGCGTCTAGTCATATAAGTTCGGTTAGCACTCAACTTATAGACGGAGAAGCGCCCAAATATTTTCAGCGACAAATTGTCGCGCGGCACAACGCCGCATTTGTGATACTGAACTCATTCACTAGCCATTACGGCACTTCTGCTATCCCGCCTGCCGGATAATAGATCTATTCATTATCCACACGCGGTCGCATAGCCACTTACTACGATTGATAGCCATGCTCAGACATTATTTTGCAGAACAACAAAAATCACTCTGCTATCAAGAACTCGACAAGCAGACCGCCTTTCATGAAGCGGGGCACGCAGCCGCCATTTTCTTCTTAAACAAAAAAAAACAATTACCGCCGGTTTATTTCGAAATCCAGTTGAATAAACCGAACAGTAAGAATAATCATTTTTCGGCCAAAGTCGTCGATGGATTATTGTTAAATGAGTTGCCTTCCGCAGTAATAGACGATCTGGCCATTACTTCCGAAAGCGAACAAAAGAGCTATCAATGCGCTTACGAAGCCGATGTGATCAATTTGTTAGCCGGTCCGCTGGCAGAGGCGAAGTACGTATCGGTAAGAGACGACGAAGTGTTCAAACTGAATCTGATCAATACCTTTGCCCTGCATAATTACGGCGGTTATTCGGATGTGGAAAGAGCATACAGGCATCTCAATGCTTTCATTTTCGATCAGAGGCAACGCGACATTAAAATGGGCGAGCTGCTCAAGGAAGCCTATAACTTTGTCGATAGCCGGAAAAATTGGAGATACATACTAGATCTTGCGCACTATATTCTAGAATGTGGACAAGCAAAGATCACTTGCGAGGAAGTCAGCTCTGTATTTGGCTGTTGCGCCGTTTAACAAAGACATTTATGCTTTATTACCTGGTTAATTTCCGGTAAAGAGTGGAATGGAATTTGGAAAACTTTTGATTGCCGCCGGTTTTCTGCTTCTATTGTTGGGTTTGGCGGTGAAATTTGCGCCTTGGATGATCAACTGGTTTGGTAAATTACCGGGGGACATCCACATCAAAAACCAGCACAGTACGGTATTTATTCCGATCACGTCGATGATTGTTGTCAGCCTGTTATTGACCTTGCTGCTAAATCTGTTCCTTAGAAAATAATCACCCCTTTTCGAGACGTGCCGTTCGTATTACATAAGCATATACGAGCACATTAACCAATATCGTCAACAGGCCTAGCACGGTCTGAACATCTTCCGTCAAATCGTGCGGATAAATCAGCGGAATTAGGTAATGTTCGACAAATCCTCCCTGGTAACCGGATTGCTCGGCCGCGTGCCTGAAATCGTTCTCCCACTCGGTCAACGGACAATACCAATTGTTCAATTCAAGCAGGACTCCCCAACCCACTGCAGGCACATGCAACACCGCCAACCAGCGGTACTTCAGCAACAATAGGCCTCCCAGCACAACGAAGGCGATAAAACCAGCATGGATAAAAACCAGAAGATCGGCGATTATTCGATAAAGCACAGTCGAATCTTCAAAGGTCGAACGGTCGCGACTGCCGAGCTTTAGCACCAAAGACTAACATACTGACTTATTTGGCCTTGGTGACAATCTTATAACATGGTACATAGCTTGTTCCCGGCAGTTTCATACGTTGCTGCTCCACGAAGGCGCGCAACAAGTCATCGACCGGGTCCAAAATTTCCGCGTCTCCGGTTATCTCGAAGTGACCGAATTGTTCGATCGCCCTGATCCCGTCGTCTTTCACGTTGCCTGCGACGATACCTGAGAAAACCCGCCGTAGGTCGGCTGCCAGTTGATGGCTGTGTTGATTTTTGTGCAACCTGAGGTTGGACATGTTTTCGTGGGTCGGGATGAATGGTCGTTGAAAATCTGCCCCGATTTTTAACGACCAGTTAAAATAGTAGGCGTCTCCTTTACGTTTGCGGAAATCACGCACCTGGTGAATGCCGGCCTTCATTTCCCTGGCGACTCTGGCCGGGTCATCAATGATAATCTTATATCGTTGTTGCGCTTCGAAGCCTAAGCTATTACCGATAAATTGGTTGATTTGTTTAAAATAATCAGCAGCCGATTCGGGGCCGGTAAATATCAAGGGCAACGGAATTTCCGCATTGTCCGGGTGCAGCAGAATACCCAGCAGATAAAGAATTTCCTCCGCCGTTCCCGCACCGCCGGGAAAGACCACGATGCCGTGCCCGGTGCGCACGAAAGCTTCCAGGCGTTTTTCGATATCGGGCATGAT
>JBNLFT010000160.1:337-6654 GCA_050305675.1 Methylococcaceae bacterium | reverse complement strand
CCTCCCGGTCCGTTGCAAGACTGGCTGTCGCCGCCGTTCGAACCGACCGTGCGCGACGGCAAACTTTACGGGCGCGGCGCGGCCGACATGAAAGGCAGCATCGCCGCGTTCGTCACCGCGTTGGAACGGTTCCTGCCCAGCCATCCGGATCATCGAGGCTCCATCGCAATTCTGCTGACCAGCGACGAGGAAGGCATCGCCACCCATGGTGTGGTCAAGGTGGTCGAGGTCCTGGAACGGCGCGGCGAAAAGATCGATTGGTGTTTGGTCGGCGAGCCGTCCAGCTCGAAAAACGTCGGCGACGTGATCCGCGTCGGCCGCCGCGGCTCGCTGTGCGCCAAACTGACCGTCAAGGGAATCCAGGGCCACGTCGCCTACCCCGACCTCGCCGAAAACCCGATCCATAAGCTGGCTCCGGCCTTGCAGGCGCTGACCGAGGAAGTCTGGGACCGCGGCAATGCCTTTTTTCCGCCGACCAGTCTGCAGATCTCCAACATCAACGGCGGTACCGGCGCGGAAAACATTATTCCGGGTGAAGTGGAAGTACAGTTCAATCTGCGCTTTAGCACCGAACTCGACGAGGATACGATCAAACGCAGGGTACACGGCCTGCTGGACAAATACCAGCTAAAATACGACCTTAGCTGGCGGCTGTCGGGCAATCCTTTCCTGACTGCGCAAGGCGAGTTGATCGAGGCGGCGCACGTGGCGGTCGACCGCGTCACCTGCCTTAAATTCTTCGACGACACCGGCGGCGGCACCTCGGACGGACGCTTCATTGCTCCGACCGGCGCGCAAGTGATCGAACTGGGCCCGTTGAACGAAAGCATACACAAGGTCAACGAGCACATCGGCCTGGAAGACCTCGAGCTGCTGAGCCGTATGTACCAACAAATACTGGTCGAATTGCTGGCCAAATGACGAGCGTGCCAGCTCCGGCTAGATGAAATCAATGTTAAGGCTGCCCACCCTACCCTCTACGCAGCAGATTCAAGCGAGGTGAACTATGCGCTGTCACGAAGTAGACTATACGATTATCGGCCACGACATCCAGATGGTCGAGGTTACGCTGGATCCCGGCGAAACCGTGATCGCCGAAGCGGGTACGATGACCTATATCGAACAGGACATCGACTTCACCGCAAAAATGGGCGACGGCACCGAAGGCGTGATGGGAAAACTGTGGGGCATCGGCAAGCGGATGTTGACCGGCGAATCGATCTTCCTGACCCATTTTCTCAACAAAGGATCGCAGCCGCGCCATGTCGGTTTCGCCGCTCCGTTTCCCGGCTCCATCGTACCGTTGAATCTGGCCGAACTGGGGGGAGAGGTGATTTGCCAAAAGGACTCGTTCCTGGCCGCGGCTTTCGGCACCGAAGTCGATATCGCCTTTCACAAACGCCTGGGCAGCGGTTTCTTCGGCGGCGAAGGGTTCATCCTGCAGCGCCTGCGCGGCGACGGCATGGCCTTCATTCATGCCGGCGGCACCGTCGTCCGCAAGGACTTGCACAACGAAACGCTGCGTCTGGACACCGGCTGCCTGGTCGGTTTCAGCGGCGATATCGACTACGGCATCTCGCTCAGCGGCGGCCTGAAGAGCATGTTGTTCGGCGGCGAAGGCCTGTTTTTAGCGACCTTGAAAGGAACCGGCTCGGTATGGATCCAAAGCATGCCGTTTTCCCGCCTGGCGGAAAGAGTACTCAGCCACTCGCTCGGCAGCGAGCAAGGCGAATCCTGAGCTTGCCGAATTGGGCCGCAGGCCGCGCTCGATCCTAAGCGACGCCGGCTGGAAACGAGCTCGATTGCCGTCATCGAACCTCGGTCGTGTCGGCATCTTGGCCGCCCCCGGCCAGGGTTTCCCAACCGCCGCCGAGCGCCTTATACAAGACCACTAACGCTGTCGCCACGGTTGTTTCGCTTTGCGCCAGGCGCTGTTGGTCTTCCAGCAGGCGCGCTTCGGCGTCCAGAACCGTCAGGAAATCGCTGACTCCCGCCCGGTAGCGAAGGTGTGCCAGTTCGCGCGCCTTGGCGCTGGCCCCGACCGCTGACGCCAGCCATTGGCGCCGGACGCGTTCCCGGTTGTAGTCGATCAGTGCGTTTTCGGTTTCTTCCAAGGCGTTTAAAACGGTCTGCCGATAGCGGGCCAAATCGGCCTCTGCATGCGCGTCGGCGGCCTTGATACGCGCATAAACGCGCCCCAGATCGAACGCGGGCCAACTGATCTTCGGGCCGGCCGAAAACGACTCCGATCCCGCAGCCCCCAGTCCGGAAAAGGTACTGGCCTCGAGCGAGATATTGCCGACGAAAGTGACGCGGGGGAAAAGGTCGGCCGTC
The DNA here is from genome assembly GCA_050305675.1 of Methylococcaceae bacterium. Lineage (GTDB taxonomy): Bacteria > Pseudomonadota > Gammaproteobacteria > Methylococcales > Methylomonadaceae > Methylomarinum. The sequence goes on along the minus strand of JBNLFT010000160.1, from coordinate 4,320 downwards.
GCCACGCCGATGCGGGCGGTAGATGCGGCCAGCCTGCGTTCGGCAACCCGGATATCGGGTCTGCGGCGCAGTAACTCGTCGGGACGACCGATGTCGATGGTTGCCGGCAAGCTCGGCAACCGAGCGAATTCGGAAAGATCCACAGCCAACAGGCCCGGAGCCCGACCGATCAATACGGCAAGCCGGTGCAAGGTTTTCTGGATCGAGCTTTCCAAAGGCGGCATCCCGGCCTTGGTGCCCTCGAGTTGAGCCTCGGCCCTTGCCGTATCGAGCTCGTTCCCGCGACCGGCGGCCACCCGCGCCTGGGTAATCGCCAGGGTTTCCGATTGGATGGCGACGTTCTTTCGCGCCACGTCCAATTGGTATTGCAGACCTCTCAACTCGAAGTAATTACGCGCCACTTCGGCGATCAGACTGACCGCTATATCGCGCAAGCTTGCTTCCTCGGCGGCGACTTCGTCGTCGCTGGCCTCGACGTCCCTGCGCACCCGGCCGAACAAATCCAATTCCCAAAACGCATCGAACCCGACGTTGTAAAGTTTGAGCTCGCGCGGGACGAAGGAACGGTTGTTCAAAGAACCCTTGCTGCGCTTCTGCTCGCTGTAATTGGCATGGGAGGTGACAATCGGCGCCAAATTCAAACCGGCTTCCAGATAAAGAGCCCTCGCTTCCCGAAGCGTGGCACGGGCCGCCTGCAAATCGTAATTGTTCCGCACTGCCCGCTCGACCAGGTCGAGCAGGTTCCGGTCGTCGAACAACGTCCACCAGCGACGTTCGACGCTACGCTCGGAAAACTCCGGATGCGCTGCCTGGACGAATCCCGCCGGCGGCTTGTCGGCTGGCGGCGAATAGTCGGGGCCGACGGCGCACCCGCTCAGCACGACGAGCGAACTCAGGCAAATTGCCAACAATTCGTTGCGATCGCGGGCGAACTCGCGGCGATGCTTGCTTATGTTTAGCGGAGTCATGAATCGGAATCCTTGGCCGGGGGAAGCGAAGACCGTTCGGCGGCGCCCCATCGCTGCACCAAACCTTGCACGGTGACGAAGAAAACCGGAGTCAGCAGCAGACCGAACAGCGTCACTCCGAGCATGCCGCTGAATACCGCGGTACCCAACACCCTCCGGGCCTCCGCTCCGGCTCCTTGCGCCAGCACCAGCGGCAGCACGCCCATGATGAACGAGAACGAAGTCATCAAGATCGGACGCAGCCGGATGTGCGAGGCCTCCTCCGCCGCCGCATAGCGATCGAGCCCGCTTTGCTGGCGTTGCTTGGCGAACTCGACGATCAATATCGCGTTCTTGCTGGCCAACGCCACCAACACGATAAAACCGATCTGGGTGAAAATGTCGTTGTCCATTCCGCTGAGCCAGATTCCAGTCATCGACGACAATATGCACATCGGCACGATCAGAATGATGGCCAACGGTAACGACCAGCTTTCGTATTGGGCGGCCAGCACCAGAAACACGAAAATCACGCTCAACGGAAACACCAACCAAGCGACGTTGCCAGCCAACACCTGTTGCAGGCTCAGTTCGGTCCATTCGTAACCAAACCCCGGGGGCAGTTCGCTGTCCAGCAACTCGCCCATGATGTCGATAGCCTGGCCGGAACTGGTGCCCGGCAACGTGCTGCCGTTGATTTCGGCGGCCGGATACATGTTGTAGCGGGTAATCTTGTCCGGTCCTTTGATCTCCCGGACTTCCAGCAGCGAGCCCAGCGGCACCATATCGCCCGCCGCATTGCGGGTTTTCAATGCGACGATGTCCTCGGGGTAATTGCGAAATTCGGCGTCGGCCTGGGCGACAACCTGGTAGGTCCGGCCGAAGCTGTTAAAGTCGTTGACATACAGCGACCCCAAATAAATCTGCAGCGTGTCGAACAGGTCGTTCAACGCCACAGTCATCGACTTCACCCGCTCTCGGTCGACGTCCAGGTATAGCTGCGGTACGTCGGCGCGAAACGTCGTAAACAGGCCGACCAGTCCCGGCTGCCGATTCCCCTTGGCGATCAGATCGGCATTGACCCGCTGCAGTTCGGCGATCCCGGCGTTGCCGCGGTCCTGGATCTGTACCTTGAATCCCCCGACCGAACTCATGCCGCGCACCGGCGGCGGCGCGAACACGGCGATATAGGCGTCGGGAATCCGCGCCAGACGTTGCTGCAACTGTTTGATCACGCCGTCGGCTTGCAGGTCGGGGTCGCCGGCGCGCTTGTCGAAACTGTCCAGGCGCGCGAACATCGTCGCCACATTCGACTGGTTGGAACCGCTGAGCAGCGACCAGCCGGCGTAGGCGACGACATGGGCGACCCCTGGCGTTTCCTTGACGATGCGCGACGCTTGCCGCACCACTTCCTTGCTCCGGTTCAACGAAGCGGCGTCGGGCAATTGCGCGTAGAGGATCAGATAACCTTGGTCCTGCTGCGGAATGAACCCTCCGGGAACCTTGGCAAAGGCCAGGAAATTAAAACCGTTCAACGCCACGTAAAGCGTCAGCACGATCGCCGTCATCCGGATCAAACGGGCGACCAGACGGCTGTAACTCACGCTGAAACGCTCGAAAAATCGATTGAAGGCGCGGAAAAACCAACCGAATACGTTATCCAGGAACCGGCTGAAAACGTCCTTGTTGCCGTGCGCCCGATCCAACAACAACGCGCACAAGGCCGGGCTCAAGGTCAGCGAGTTGAAGGTCGAAATCAACGTCGACACCGCGATGGTCAACGCGAATTGCTTGTAAAAAGCGCCCGATACGCCGACGATGAAAGCGGTCGGAATAAACACCGCAACCAACACCAGGGTGGTCGCGATGATCGGCCCGACCACTTCCGCCATCGCGATCCGGGTCGCCTCCCGCGCCTTCGCCCCCAGCGCGATATGACGCTCGACGTTTTCGACCACGACGATGGCGTCGTCGACCACGATGCCGATCGCCAACACCAGCCCGAACAGCGACAACGTATTCAGCGACAGCCCCATCGCCTGCATCACGGCGAAGGTACCGATCAGCGACACCGGCACCGCCAGCAGAGGAATAATCGCGGCGCGCCAATTCTGCAGAAAAACGACTACCACCAATACCACCAGCAACAGCGCTTCGAACAAGGTCTTGACCACCGCTTCGATCGACTGTTCGACAAACACGACGGTGTCGTAGACGAGCAAATAGTCGAGCCCCTCGGGAAAACCGGTTTTCAGTTTAGCCATCGCGCCCATTACCGCATCCTTGGTTTCCAAGGCATTGGATCCGGGAAGCTGGAAGATCGCCAAACCGATCATCGACTCGCCGTTCAAAAACAATTCGGAGTTGTAATCCTTGGCCCCCAGTTCGATGCGGGCCACGTCTTTCAATCGCGTAATCCGCCCGCCGGGTTCCTGCTTGACCACGATATCGGCAAACTGATCGGCCTCCATCAGCCGTCCCAAGGTGCTCACCGTGTACTGAAAATCCGCAGGATGCGGCGCCGGTTGCTGACCGACGACACCGGCGGCGACCTGGATGTTCTGTTCGCGTATCGCCGCTACCGCGTCGCCGGCGGTCATGTTACGCGACGCTAGTTGCTCCGGATTAAGCCATAACCGCATGCTGTAATCGCGAGCGCCGAACACGATGATTTCGCCGACGCCGGGCAAGCGCGCCAACGTATCCTTGATCTGAAGCAATGCGTAATTGCTCAAATAAACGCTGTCGTAGCGTTTGTCGGGGGACACCAGTCCGACCACCAGGCTCAGATCGGGGCTGCGCTTTTTGACGCTGATTCCCTGCCGTCTGACTTCCTCGGGCAATTTCGGCTCGGCCAAAGCGACGCGGTTTTGCACCTGCACCTGCGCCTTGTCCAGATCGGTCCCCGGTTTGAAGGTAATCGTCAACGCCATGTTACCGCTGTTGGTCGATTGCGAGGACATGTACAGCATGTCCTCGACGCCGTTCACCTCCTGTTCGATCGGGGTCGCCACCGTCTCGGCGACGACTTGGGCA
>JBNLFT010000160.1:0-327 GCA_050305675.1 Methylococcaceae bacterium | reverse complement strand
TGACGACGACGGTCGGTGGCGCGATCTCCGGATATTGGGCGATCGGCAGCGCAAACAGTGCCAAACCGCCGACCAACAGGATAACGATCGACAGCACCGAGGCGAAGATCGGGCGGTCGATGAAGAAATGCGTGAATCGGGTCATGGGTTTCGCCGCTCCGTCAAATCGCTCGACACCGGATCGACCTTTTCGCCCGGCCTGACTTTCTGCAGCCCTTCGATCACGACGCTGTCTTGAGCCGTCACTCCTTCGTTGACCACTCGCTGGTTTCCAATACGAATGCCGGTAGCGACTCTGCGGTATGCGGCCCGATTGGCGCTATCGAC
>JBNLFT010000159.1:5278-6664 GCA_050305675.1 Methylococcaceae bacterium | reverse complement strand
GGACGGTCATGATGGAGAAAAGCATCCGCAACCTCGGACAGCCGGCTCGCGACTTCGTCGTTGTCGGTCAGCACCGGTTCACCGCTTAAATTTGCCGAAGTCGCCACCAGGGGCTTGCCGTAGCCGTCCGCCAACAAATGATGCAACGGACTGTAAGGCAACATCAATCCCACTTCGTTAAGAGCGGGAGCAACCGCTTCGCAGAGCGCGGACCGCTCCAGCTTACGCAGCAGCACGATCGGCCGCTGGGGTGAGCTAATCAACCGCCTTTCCGGTTCGGAAAGGTCAGCCAGCCTTCTGACCCATTCCAATCCGTCGTCGCCGCACCACGGAACCAGGACAGCAAGCGGCTTGTCCGGACGGAGTTTGCGTTGCCGCAGCCGGTCGACCGCTGCCGAATCGGCCGCATCGCAAAGCAAATGGTAGCCGCCCACCCCCTTGACGGCGACGATCGACCCGTGGCGCAACGCGTCCAGGCACGCCTTCAGCGCCCGTTCGTTATCGCATATATCGTGTTGTCCAGGTTGGTTGAACGTAAGCCCCGGACCGCAACGCGGACATGCCAAGGGCTGTGCATGATAGCGTCGGTCCATCGGGTCGTCGTATTCGTTGCGGCAATCGCGGCACAGCACAAATCCGGCCATCGCGGTATTGGGCCTGTCGTACGGCAGACGATCGATCAACGTATAGCGGGGACCGCACTGCGTACAATTGATAAACGGGTAACGATAACGCCGCTCCCCGACATCCTGCATTTCCGCAAGGCAATCGTCGCAGACGAAATAATCGGGAGGTATGTGGACGTCTCTACCCAGACCGGCCGCGCTGCGCTCGATGCTAAACTCCCTCAATCCGGCAGGCGATACCGGCAACACCCGGGGCACATCCGGGCGCGCCAGCGGGGGCGCCTGCTTGCGCAGTGCGTCGGTAAAGGCCGCAATCGACCGCGCCGAACCTTCGGCCCAGATCTCGACCAACCCATCTCGGTTGCGCACCCAGCCGGCCAAATTATGTGCCGCTGCCAGACGATAAACGAAAGGCCTAAACCCGACACCCTGGACACGGCCGGAAATGATGATCTGTCTTGCCTGCAATTCATTCATTGATCAATTCGGCTGATTCGATGGAAACGACTCGGCATGTGCCGACGCTACTTTCAAAGATTAATGGCAACAAGTTGAGAATACACATCAATTGACTACACTATTATGTAATAAAATAATTACAATAATCTTGTGACCGCCCGATAAACAAGCCGCCGCCGTTAAGCCGGATTAAACACTGCCCCATGTTTCAGATTCCAATGATGTTGCCTATGTCCAAGTCCCTCCTCTTGCCTGACAGGCTCCGATTTCAGTTAAAAAAGCCGCCAAAACAGAGTGACCA
>JBNLFT010000159.1:0-5180 GCA_050305675.1 Methylococcaceae bacterium | reverse complement strand
TATTGCCTATGTCCAAGTCCCTCCTCTTGCCTGACAGGCTCCGATTTCAGTTAAAAAAGCCGCCAAAACAGAGTGACCAAAAATGGCGACGCACTCCCCTGCGAGCGTTCTAACTATGAAACACGCGGAGCAGAGCGGCATTGGGCGGACACAGTCAACACAGGTAGTTTAATGCCCTTCCATCGACATTCCCTAATGTTTCTCGGATTCGACCGGAAGCAGAAAGCCGATCATCCGCTCCGCCGTCGCTGCAAAACGTCCATTTTTCTACTGGGACTTCTCGCTTCGGCCGCCCCCTGCGCATGGGGATCTTCCGCCGACGATTCCCCGGAAAATACCTTTGCCAATATGTCGCTCAAGGAGCTGATGAGCCTCGAGGTGTTCAGCGCGGCGACGTTACTGCCGACTGAACAAGCCAAAGCACCGGGCACGGTATACAGCTTCGACCACGACGATTTTCTCCGCCTGGGGGTGCGCCGACTCGACGATTTGCTGGCCTACGTCCCCGGTTTTCAACTCAGTCAACACCGGAAACGCCATCGCTCGATTTGGGCGCGGGGACAAATCGACCGCTACAACGACAAAATGGTGTTGTTGGTAGACGGCGTACGCCGACAGCATGTCTACTACGGACACTTTTCGCTGGGCGACAATTTTCCGCTCGAAAAAATCGAAAAAGTCGAAATTATCCTTGGCCCGGCCTCGTCACTATACGGGGCCAACGCCTTCGCCGGGATCATTTCGGTAACGACTCGCACGTTCTCCGACCAGCCACGGATCACCGCCAGCGCGGAAGGGGCCAGCAATGCGCGCGGCAAAGGTACGCTGCTATACAACAGCAAACAACTGCAAGCCTTCGGCAGTTATCTGGAACAGGATGCGCCGTTTCGGGACGACCGCAGCAGTTTCATCGGCGGTGAGACCGTCCAGCCCCTGGACGAAGATTATGCCAACCTGTTCTTAAAAACCTCGCCTTTCGACGGGTTGACGCTAAGCGTCGATTATTACCGCAACAACACCCCCTTCCTATTCATTCCCGATACGCAGAACTCCTTTATCGAAGAGGACACGCTGACGCTGACCGCCCTTTACGAAGCGGGAGACTTGGATCGCGGAAAACTGCAAGCGAACTTCTACTACACTTGGGACAACGCCCGCGAATTCGAGATCGAGCAACAATCCCATACGCTGGGTTACCGGGAGAATCAAGACGCCGTCATGTCCGGCGGCACCCTTACAGGCTTTAAGCGGCTGCTGGACGATCACGTAGTGGCGCTCGGCTTCAATTGGATGCACACCGAGGCCGAGAACATGGATTTCGAGCGCCGTTACCATTTCAGACGCGGTTTCCTGACACCGCCCGAAACCGGCTCGTTGCTGTCCGACCCGGGCGTCAGCAACGACGATTTCGCCGTGTTCATGCAGGAAGTATGGACCATCAACCAGCAGTTGAACCTGACGCTGGGCATCCGCTACGATAACTTCGAGCAGTTTGGCGACCACATCAATTATCGCGGCGCATTGGTATATACTCCCGACGCGCAACAGACCTGGAAGCTGCTCTACGGAACCGGCATACGCACCCCAACTTTCAGGGAATATCTTAAAGTCCTTGAGGGTACCGACTTCGTCGCTCCGATTCCGAACCCCGAGCGCATCAAATCCTTGGAACTCAGCTATCTCTATCAGTGGGAACACGCCAATCTGAACGTCACCCTGTTTCAAAACAAGGTCCACAATTACATTCACGAAATTCCGACGCCCGACAGCGCCGATGAATATTACGCCAACAGCGATTCTCCCTGGCGCTTGCGCGGCGTCGAAACGCTGTTGCAAATACAACCTCTGACCGGCCTGGATCTGCGCCTGAGCGGGGCCTATCTGCATGCCGAGGATCTCGGTAGCGGCAAACTTCCCTATTTGGCGACTTGGAGCGGCAGTTTCACCGCGAACTACAATTACTTGCACGACCACCGATTGGGATTTTCGTTGTTTTACAACAGCAATCGGCCGGACACCAACAGCTTTCCCGACGACAATCCGCGCGCTTTCTTGCTGACCAACCTATTCGGTTCGGGAAGCCTCGGGCATCATCTATCCTATTCCTTCGGCGTCGATAACGTATTCGACGTGCGGGTCTTCGACCCGGCGGCCGATTTCGGCAGTCAGCACAATACCGAGCGTAGCGAACGCGAGATCTGGGGCCGGCTTCAATGGAGTTTCTCCCCTTGAGAGAAACCGGTGCGTTGGTCGACATCCACCGCCTATCCCGGAGAAATGCCGTCTGGCGGCGTCTCCGCATGGCCGTATCGGTGTTGGCCATCCTAGCCGGCGTGTCGCTCGGTTCCGCTGTCGAGGCGCACGATTCGGCCCGGATCGATCGCGTGAAAGCCGCTTTTGTGTTGAATATTGCCCGCTTCGTCGCATGGCCCGCTGACAGCCGAGCCGATCATGGCGAGCGCTTGCAATTGTGCCTGTATCGCAATCCGGCGGTAGAACAAGCCATGACCTCCATCGACGGCCAGAAGGTCAGCGGGCGCGTCATCGAAATCCGCCGTATCGAACGTTTGGCGGCAAACGAATCGTGCAACATCCTGTTAATCGACTCCGACGCATTGCCGGACTTCCAGAGCGAGCTGCCGCCCGATTTCGATCGTCCGATGCTGACTATTGCCGACCTCACCGAGGGCGGCACGAACGGAATACCCAGAACCGGGATTATTGTGAGCCTGGTCCGTAACGGCGCCCGCATCGGCTTCGAGATCAATCTTGAAAGATCGCGCCAGACAGGACTGCGCATGAGTTCGGAATTGCTCAAACTGGCCAACATCGTCGGCGACGACCACTGAACCATGAAAATACTCGGCAACACCTCAATCAGAAAAAAATTGATGTTGATGTTATTGCTGACCAGCTGCAGCGCACTATTGCTGTCCGCCATCGGTTTCGCCGTGAACGACTGGGTGTCGCAACGCAACGCGATGTTCAAGCGCCTGCATGCCCAAGCACAGATTATAGGCAACAACAGCATCGCAGCCTTAACCTTCGGCGATGCGGACTCTGCCAATAACACGTTGGCCAGCCTGAAGAATGAGGGCGATATCGTAGCGGCCGAATTATTCGCCGAAGACGGACAGTTTTTCGCTAATTACCGGCGCGATGCGGACAGCGAGTTGCAGCCGCTGCCCTCGCAAGCTTCCGGAACCACCGAGAGCGGCAACTTTTTCGTCGTGACCCCGATCGCGCTAGACGGAAAGACCATCGGCCATATCATGGTGGTTTCCGATCTCAGCTATTGGAAAGACCGCCAATTTTTTCATTTGCTGATCGGCGTTACCGTGTTGTCGCTGTCGTTGTTGGCCGCGCTACTGCTTTCCAGCCGTCTGCAACGCCTGGTTTCCGAGCCCATTCTAAAATTGGCGGAAACCGCACGCCGCGTGTCCGAAGAGCGGGACTACGGCTTGCGCGCCGAAAAATTGTCCTCCGACGAGATCGGTTCGCTGGTCGATGACTTCAACGGCATGCTTAGCCAAATCCAGCTGCGCGACCGTGAACTGCAGAAAATACGCGACCAGTTGGAAGAAAAAGTCCAAGCGCGCACGTTGGAACTAACCGAACTCGCCCGCCAGCTGGAACATCAGGCCTATCACGACACACTTACCGGCTTGGCCAACCGGGTGACCTTCGACGACCACTTGCGTCTGGCGATCGATCAGGCCCGGCGCTACGGGCAACGGCTGGCGGTGATGTTTCTGGATCTCGACCGTTTTAAGGTAATAAACGACACGCTCGGACACGCCGTGGGCGATAAGTTATTGGTCGAGGCGTCAAAGCGCTTGGCGGCCTGCCTGCGCGACTGCGATACGCTGGCCCGGCTCGGGGGAGACGAGTTTGCCGTTCTGCTTTCGCAGACCCGGCACGACACCGATGCCGCCGACGTGGCGCGAAAACTGACCGAAGCCATCGCCAAACCGATTCAGGTCGACGGCTACAGCCTGCATGTCACGACCAGCATCGGCATCAGCCTTTTTCCGGAGGACGGCGCCCTTGCCGAAGCGATCGTTAAGAATGCCGATACCGCGATGTACCGTTCCAAGGACCGGGGCCGAAATCAATATACGTTTTTCTCCGCCGAGATGAATTCCCGTGCGCTGCGGCGGCTCGCGCTCGAAACCAAACTGCGGAAGGCAATCGAAGAAAATGCCTTGAGCATTCATTATCAACCCCGCCGGGACACCGCCACCCTGGCCGTGGTCGGCGTGGAAGCGCTAGCCCGCTGGCACGACCCGTCGGAAGGCTTTATTTCTCCGTCGGAGTTCATCCCGTTGGCCGAGGAGTGCGGCCTGATTGCGGCGATAGACGAATGGGTGCTGGAACATGCGTGCAACGAAATGCTGACCTGGTGTTCGCAGTCGGGAAACGCGATCAGGCTGGCCGTCAATCTCTCTCCGGCCCAATTCATCCGCGAGGACCTCTACGAAGTCATCGCCGCCATTCTGCATAAAACCGGCTTTCCCGGCGACCGCCTGGAATTGGAGATCACCGAAAGTCTGTTCGGCCCCGGCAGCGTCGACGCCTGTACCGTCCTCGAACGGCTGCAGCAGCTTGGCGTCGAACTCAGTATCGACGATTTCGGCACCGCCTACTCGTCGCTGAGCCGCCTGAAACAATTGCCGCTGCACACCTTGAAAGTCGACAAATCGTTCGTACGCGATCTCGGTCGGGACCCCGACGACGAAACCTTGGTACGGACAATCGTCGCGATGGCGCATAACCTCAATCTCAAGGTCGTTGCCGAAGGCGTCGAGACCGAGCGGCAATACAATTATGTCAAGGAATACGGCTGCGATACGGTACAAGGTTTTCTATTCGGGCGACCGGTCCCGTACCAGCAGTTGTATCCGATCTTACAAAGTACTCAACCCGAGCTTCCTGCCGACGGCTCCCAGCCGTTGAATCATCCGAACAAACAACCTAGCCCGGATATTTCGCAAAGGCGGCCTTAGTATCTGAAATAAATATTAATAACCAAGCCCTTGGATTTTGTATGGATTATGTTTATTTGGTGCAGTGCTTACCTGAATGGTTACATGTCATATCGGGGCTAGCCCGGATATTTCATGAAGGGAATGGAATTTCTGGAAAATCGGGCGAAGAAGGTTGGACAAACATCACGAATG
>JBNLFT010000158.1:0-6767 GCA_050305675.1 Methylococcaceae bacterium | reverse complement strand
GAGATTGGGCGGTACCTTCCAGAACCTCGATTTTAAGGATGTTCCGACCAATACGGTACCGGTGAACCATGATGACCGTGACCGGGATTTGTACGGAATAGGACTGCGATTTAGCTACGTCAAAGATCTGCGGTTGCAGCCTTTTTTACAGTTTATCTACGATCGAAGGGAATACATTCAGCCTTTTGACGACAATGGTTTTCAACGCGCTTCCGATGGCTATAGGGTCGCGGCGGGACTAGGCAGTGCGATCGGTAACCGCTTGCGGGCCGAGGTTTACGGAGGCTATCTGTGGCAAAATTTTACCGATAACCGTTTCGAATCTCTTAGCAAGCCGGACTTTGGCGCTTCAGTGCGCTGGAAAGCGTCGGCCAGCACTATGCTGTCCGCAACTGTGGACCGCGCGGTGGAGGAAACGACCTTGGCGGGGTCATCCAGCGCGATAGAGACCAGCTATGGCGCCGATATACGGCACAAACTGTTGCCGGATGTGATGCTGAAATCCCATCTGAATTACAGCAAATACGATTACCGGCAAATACAACGCGAAGACGATTATGTCGATGCCGGGTTCGGTTTGGAGTTCAATATTACCCGGCAGGTCTATCTGGCCGGGGACTACCGTTATCTGCATCGGGATTCCAATATCGGGGGCGCTGGCCTCGATACCTCGCAGGATTACTACCGACACCAGTTCTTCGTTACCGTGGGCGCCCGTCTTTATCCGGTCAACGACGAATTGGTTGCCGGCCTGAATCGGCTTTGGGGCGAAAGCGATGCCAGCGAATCAGGATTGGCAGGACTGTATTTGGGTCTCCAATACGGATACGATGGACTGGCAACCGGAACTAATGAGCTGCGCGAACATGGCGGTACCGACGAAGGGGAATTCGGCGATTCGGGAATGGTCGGCGGCGTGTTTGCGGGCTACGGTTTTAACTGGAACAACTGGTATTTAGGGCTGGAATTGGAGGGCGAAACCAGCAATACCAAGTGGTATCACACCAAGGAAAAGACTGACAGCCGTACATTTTGGCTGGAAAAAAATGAAGCCTACGGAGGCAGTTTGCGTTTAGGCAGGTCTTTATTGAATGATTCCATGATTTACGGTCGGGTGGGTGTCGTAAACACCGAGTTCCATAGTTTTTATGCGCTTAACGATCAACTGCAAACCGCGTTCGACGACGACTTCACCCTAACCGGATTACGTTTCGGTGTTGGATTGGAGTTTGCGCTAAGCGATCACTTGTTCGGGCGCATGGATTCCACCGTCACCAATTATGAAGACCGGCAAATTCAGTCGATTGGATTCAACGATAAATTTGCCATTCACGAATCCATGTTCAATCTCGGGATCGGTTGGCGGTTTCAACCGGTGTCGCAAACAGCAGTGCGTTTCGACGCCGACAAATTGAGCGGCCCCTATGCCGGCGTTCAAATCGGTTATGGCCTAACCAACTCCACTCTGACCGGCCTTCATAGAGATCAAGGTCTGGGGCCTTTTTATTACAATGTCGACTTTGCCGATCATGGATTTACCCCCGGCGTCTTTGCCGGTTACGGAGTCAACTGGCGGAACCTATATCTGGCCGTGGAGTTGGATGGGGAAATTAATTCGATGCGTTGGGAGCATATTCGCGATACCGCAGGGGGCGGGGGGCGCGACTTTTGGGTCGAAGTGAAAGAGACCATGGGGATCAGCGGCAAGCTCGGCTATATACTCGATAACGGCACTTTGTTGTATGTGCGGGGTGGCGGCGTTAGGACCGAGTTTAGTAACCATTATGAGAAAGGCAACAACCGCTCCAACGATATCGATCGCGAAGTCAGTCTCTCCGGATTGCGATTGGGCATTGGTGCCGAAGTGCCGATAACCGAGCTGGCGTTTTTGCGACTGGATTATTCCCATACCGTTTACGAGCCGTACGAGATCGTGACCAATCACGGCAACGGCGCCAATCGTGACGAAATTACCTTCGATACCACTACCGATCTCGTGCGTTTAGGCATTGGAACCCGCTTTTAACGACGGCTCACACGAGACCTGCAACACTCGATAGTTGGTTGTTGGTCGTTTCCGGCTCGTTTCTTGGCGAAGCTGTAAAACCGATTAAAACACTCTGAATTTTACATTAAAAATCAATAGGTTTTTGTTGATTTAGAGGTGGGTAATCCCTATAGTAGCTATTTAAGTAAATCGGAAATTTGGAACATAATCAGGTTATGGAGGTGAGGCATTGGAACAGGAACTACAAAGCATCTTTTTTTTCTAATTAACGATTGATTATTATTAAATAGACAGTGCCCGAGCTTATTAGGGCGCTAGTAAACCGAGAAAAGGAAAGTGTTATGAAAACTGTTATGCAATCAGGCAAAAGAGCCCTCTCTATTGTCGGTACTGTGGCCATCGTCGGTCTGGCGGCGATACCATTCCAGGTTGGCCCATTTAGCAGCAGCGACGCGTATGCGGCTCCACCGAATGAACAAGGGCAGCAGGGAGGCGGTAAACAACAAGGTGCGGGAGGTGCTGGTAAGGGAGTGCATGGTGAAGGTAAAGGGGGATCGAAGAGTGTAATGGATAAGATCCTGTCGATTTTTTCTTCCGAGGAAGAAGGCGATGAGGATTCCGATCGTCCGGAGTGGGCCCAGGGTAACCGGGAAGCAAATCCTCATATCAGCGGTTCGATGGGAAAACCGGATACCGCCGGAACCATGAGAGGCGACCTCTACGGAGACCTGTGGATCGTTTTGCGGGACGATTCGGGCGAACCGATATTGGATGCCAACGGCCAAGTGCAACCTATCGTTATTATTGACGGCGTGCCAACGGTTATCCAGTTGGTCGATACCGACGGCGACGGCAAGTACGAAATCCCAACCGAATACGCCGACCTCGTTCAGGAAGTGGACGTTGGCAGAACGAACGTGGCCAGGTCGCCGAGTAAGGTGTTGGAACACTCGTTGACCGAGGTGTTATCAAAATTGGACGGGCTCATCCTGGGGACCAGTTCCACTCTCACGTTGGATGCAAGCGGGCGGCTCGTGATCGATGGTAGCGCGATCGACTCGCCGCTTGAGAATCTGGCTCTTTATCAAGCGTTGTTGACCGCGACCGATACCAATAATGACGGCTTGCTGGAAGTCGTGGTGGCATATACCGGAGAGTCCGGTAGCGGAACCTACACCTTTCTAGTGCCAACCTCTTCCCAACTGGACCTGGCCGCATCGTTGTTTGCCGCCGCCTCCGATAAAACGGCTTCGCTGAGCGTGGATAACGTCGTCACCGTCAGTAGCTTTCTCGGCGTTAACGACGAATTGGCGAACCTGGTCGCGAACTATACCTACGATGGTGCGACCGAAGCATATAAAGATACTTCGGTGTGGGTTAATGTTCAGGTTGCTGGCACTGAAACGCCGGAAGATTTGAGCGACGACGTTTATCAATCCGTTCAGGTAAATCTGGTTGACGGGGCGACTATCATTTATGACGGGCAAACCATCACCGTGCCGGGAGTCACTTTCGAGACGGTGCCAAACACAGTGGACAACAACGGCGACGGGACACTCGATGCCAACGACAACGATGGTATAGACGCGTTTACTCAGACCGCCGACGACGCCTTGCAGGTTCTGGAGTTCACCCATGACAGCGGTCTTTAATCATTTCTGAATAGACGCAATTGCGTATGTAAGGCGCCGGTCTTGTTCCGTCAATTCGGCCGGCGCCGATTCATCAACCGAAGGCGGAACTGTTTACCAGAGGTTAAACGTTTATGAATGTTTTACGTGGCTACCCTCTTAACGTTTTTAAGAAACTCTCTGTCGCAGCCGGCTTGTCAATCGGTGTTCTTCTCGCTCCCGTACTGATTTCTCAGGTGCACGCGGAAGAGCACGCTAGCGGACACGGTTCGGAAGGTCGTGGCCATAGCGGCGGTTCCGGTCATGAAGGACGAGAGCACGGTCGCGGGCGTGAAGGGAAATACGATCCGGGGCGCGAACAAGGTCATGGCGGTGGTGCTAAGGCGGTGGAAAACGTTATTCTAAAGTCAGGCGGTAGACCGTCGTGGGCTCAGGAAGGTATTCCCGATGTCGAACTGGGGCGGCTTAATGTAGCCAGGGTGCCGGAACATGTTTTACAACGGGCGCTGGCGCAAGCTCATCAGGAGCTACAGGAAGATCCGACCGCTGAAATTCATGCGCCCATGCAAAATATTGCGTTGTATAAAGAAGCCGTGAATCAGGGAGATTTAGAAAAGGCTGCGCGATATCTCGGTTCTGCCGCCGAGAAACGGGTCCCCATTAGTTCCGAAATGGTGGAGGCGCTGAATATAATTTTAGGAATATCGGTGCAGGACAACGCAGCGCTGGCGAACAGTGCCGATCAGGTCAGGCAAAGCATCTTGGAAGCCCACGATGCAGGGGAGACGACGGTTCATCATTGACGTCGTTTTGAGGTCATAGGTTGAATGAGGTGGATTTATGAACAGCAAGAATATGGGTATTACCGCCGTCATTACCATCGGTTTGGTATTGGCGGTAGAGGGTCATGCGGGTCCCGGTGGCGGAGGCCGCGGCATGGGAATGGGTGGTGGTGTGGGCACTGGGCAGCAGCGTGCTGATCAGGTCCGTGAACGCCAACAGCAACAACTCCGGGACAAGGCGCAAAAGCAGCAGCAAAAGTTGCAAGGGCCGGGAGGTAAACAAATGAAGAAAGGAGATCAAGTCAGGGATCGGAATGAGCAGCAATTACGCGAGAGGATAAACGAAGGCCGGGGTAAGGGCGATCAAATCAGAGAGCGAAGCGAACAGCAACTCCGGGAAAGAATCGAAGAGTAGGGACGGGAAACGGCAAATGCAAGAATCGTCAGCGCACAGATAGGGTTAGATAACGGTCTGTAACCAACGCAACTAAATGTTGTTGGCGGTAATACGTGAGGACATTTCCATTTCCCAAAAAAGGGTGCGGGGCTTATGGCCTCTGCACCCTTTTTTATTGCCATGCGGCTCAAATCGGTTTCGGCTAATGCATTCCCCTCGGTCGAAGCGTAACTAGCCCGGATATTTCACAAAGGCGGCCTTACCATTTGAAATAAGTATTTAAAACCAATGCATTAGGTTTGATATGACTCATGTTTATTAGTTACAGTTTGTACCTGAATGGTTTTCTGAAAAATCGGACTTCGAATCTTGAACAAAATCACTCAAGCCAGAGCTGGCTATGGCATTCGTGATGTTTGTCCAATCTTCTTCGCCCGATTCTCCAGAAATTCCATTCCCTTCATGAAATATCCGGGCTAGTGGCCTATGCGAATGCAAATTTAACAAAGTAATTCGTGCATTTCAGTTGATTCGTATTACAGAAATATTGTACTAGTATTAGAAGGACGCTTAAGACGGATGTAAGCCGACTTTTTCGGGTAATTGTCCGATTGACATAGAGGACGTCTTTGTCTGAAACCCGCCGGCAATCTGCGGTATCGATCCTAATCGGATCGGTATTGGCTGGTTATCGTCATGAAAGGGTTGAAAAACAAACCGGTGTCCGAAAATGCTATCGACTGTCTTTCGTTAAAAGACATCGTGTCGAAGACGGATGGTCCGTTCTCTTGTGGTCAATTCTGAAATAGAGTTAAGTCGGGTTTGTTACCGGCCCGGTTCAACGGCGCCGTTCGGTCGAAGACCTTTGTTACCGGATCTTTGCGATAGCGTGTAGCCATACGAGTAGTCGACAGCATCGGGCAAGCATAAAGTTCGGTACTGCATCGACCTTGATACCCTCGTTTGCGCGTCGTCTGCGTTCGACGTTGCAAGCGGGCGTAGCAAAATCCGTTTCCTCATCCCAACATTCCCAGCGATGGGCGCAATCTTTCCCGGGCATGGGTAGATTGCACTAGGAAACGGAATCGAGCCGGGAAGTCGTCCGCCTGGCGATTATAAAACGACGACAACAAACAATTGGTCATGAATGTAAATAGCGAAACGATCGTCCGAATAACTTCGACGCGTTTGTTGATCGTAGACGACGATAACAACGCCCTGCAGGCCCTGAGCCGTCTTTTTCGCGCGGATGAGTTCCAGATTTTCCTGGCCGAAAACGGACAGCAAGCGTTGCAGATGCTGGAACGGCAGGAGGTCGATGTCGTTATTTCCGATATGTGCATGCCCTCGATGGACGGCGCGGAGTTCCTGGGCCGGGTAGCGGAACGCTGGCCGGATGTAATACGGATCTTGTTGACCGGTTATGCCGATATCGAAAAGATAATCGCGGCGGTAAACAACGGCAAAATCTTCAGCTACTGTCAAAAACCGTGGGATGTGGACGAACTGAAGGCGTTAGTCGAAAAAGGAGTGCGGCAAAAACGGGTCGCCGAGGAAAAACGGCAATTGCTCGATATTATTAACCGTCAGAATGCTCAATTAAAGGAAATGAACGAGCGCTTGGAGGCACGGGTCGAGCAACGTACGGAGCAATTGAAGAACTCGTTAAAGCGGTTAAGTCGAATTCATCAGACATTGAAAAATGCGCAGCATATGGCGCATTTGGGGAATTGGGAATGGGGCATTACCGACAATAAACTGCGTTGTTCCGACGAAGCGATGCGGATACTGGGGCTGGACGCATCCGGATACGGGTTGAGCTTCAGAAAGTTGATCAGGCTGGTCCACGCCGACGACCGGAACGAATTCATTCGCTTCGTCAGGTCGCTGCTGCAAGCGAACGATACGTGCGAACTGCTTCATCGTATCGTTCGGGGGAACGGCGAGGA
>JBNLFT010000157.1:0-6933 GCA_050305675.1 Methylococcaceae bacterium | reverse complement strand
GGGCTGTTAGGCCTGCGTAGATGCTAGTCCTTAAGGCGAACCTTCATCAATATCACGATCTTGCGGAATGGCCGTTAATTGACCGTGTTTGTCCGGCCAAGGCGACGTTCAGCCGGTAATAACAAACGACAACTTCGACTGTAGAATTGGACAGTCGATACCTTTGTCTGGTGTTGCCTGCTGCCGATCACGGCTACCGGGAATACGCTCGCTAGCTCTGAGCGAAGCGTCATAGGCAGTTTCGGCATGGCGTTAGTCGTCACGCGCGTGATGAATGATGATCGGGCACAGCAGGAATCCCAGCAGCACGCCGCAGGCAACCACGCCGGACAATGTGCGCAGCGAAGCGCTGTCGGCCGTGACCAGGCAGCCGAAGGCCAGTACGCTGGTCAGCATCGAGGCCGCCATGGCCTGGTAGGTCAGCTCGATGTCGCCGCCGCGGTTTTCCTGGTAGAAGATGCCGTAATCGACGCAAATCGCCACCGCCAACAGAAAGCCGACCAGATGCAGGAAACTGACCAAGGCGCCGCTCAAGCCCCAGACCCCGAAGATGAAGAACGCGGCCATGACCGCCGGCAGCAATGTTTGCAGCGCCTTGAAGGGGCTCCGGTAACGAGCGATCAACAAACCGACGATCAAACCCAGACCGGCCAGCAGCAGCAATTCCGCCTTGTCGGTATAGTCGTGGAGCATGTTGTTCAACAACTCGCGATAGCTGAAATACTGAACGCCTTCCCAATCGGCGAAAGCGGCCTTGACCGCCTGGTAATCGTGGTCGGCCAGCCAAATCATGATCACCGTCTTCCGTTCCGACTCGATCACGCGGCTGTCCAGCAGGTGCTTTGCCGGCGTCGCGAAAACCCGTTCCAGGGTCAGCGGTTCGTTTTGGGGATAATCGAACCGACCCAGCAGTTTCACCGACAACCCCTGTTGCTGCAGGGCTTCGCGCCATAGTGCTAAATTGTCTTGAGTCAGATAATCCTGCAACCGTTGCTGGTTCTCGCGCTGTTGCCCGGCGGACAGCAGCCACGGATAAAGCCCGAAATAATCGCTCAACTCGCCGCGCGCTTTCAGTTGGTCCAGGACTTTGTATACCCGCTCGGTTAGTTTCAGCGCGCCGTCGCTGTCGGCTGCGGTCACCATGACAAAGCGGCCCGGTTCGACGCTGACCATGCGCGAGCGGATGCGCTTGTCGTTGTCCTTCAAATAATTCAGTTCCGGGGTTAACTGCTGCATGTCCTCCAACCAGCGCAACGACTGCATTCCCCACACCGCGGTGCCCAGTCCGGCCAGCAGCAACAGCGTCAAGCCCAGACGACGGCGCCGGCAAAAGTTAGCCCACGATTCGACCAACGGGATATGCAATTGCCGGTCTTGTTGCGTCTTGACCAGGCCGGGCAGCACGAAGCGGGTCAGCAACAGCGCCAACACGATGCCGGTGCCGGCGTAGACGGCGATCTGTTGAAATCCGGGGTAGCCGGAGGCGCCGAGCGCGACGTAGCCGATCAGCGTGGTCAGGCCGCCGAGCACCATGCTGGGCCAAATCCTGGCGACCACGGCAACGCGTTGCGCCGCGGCGGCGGTTTGCGCATGGACCACGGCGTGGATCGGGTAATCGATGCAGATGCCGATTAGCGTCGAACCCAGCGCAATGGTCATGCCGTGGACATAACCGAAAGCGGCCTGGGTCGCCAGGATCGCACTGAGCAGGGCGATCAGCAGCAGGCTGAAAACTTGTAGCAACGCGTTGAAGGAACGGAAAAGCAGCAGGAACAAAACCAACAACGCGACCGACGACAGCGCGCTGACCCGTTCGATATCGCCCTTGATCAGATTCTGCGTAGCGACGGCGAAGACCGGCACGCCGGTCATTTCCAGCCGGAAACCGTCATCCCAAGACCGGTTAATGCGGTCGAATTCGTTGTGAATGGCCTGTTGGACCCGGCTTTGCTCGGGCACGTCGAGCCCGGCCATCGTCGTCTCCAGGATCAGGTTCCGATAGCGCGCCTTGGGATCGGCCGGCGTTTGCAAAATTCCGAGCTGGCTTTTGAAGGCGTCCAGCGTCAGCAACAGCGGATCGCGCTCGACCAGATCCTTGACCATGCCGCCTTGAGGCGACAACAAGGATCGTTTCAACAAGGCGGCCCGCTGCCGCAATCCTTCCTCGCTGAACAATTTGGCCAGATAAGACTGCGGATCGAGGCTATACAACGAGTCGGCGTGCCCGCCGTAGAGGCCGATCAATTCGCTCGCCGCGTCCCGTTGCTGGCTGGGTGACCAGACGTCGGCCACGCCGTCGATCGCCGCTAGGCTGGCGCGCAGCTCCCGCAGCAGTTTTTGCGGCACGCCGTCGCGTTGTTCGGAGCCCACCGACAGCAGATATCGCCTGGACAGAACCCCGGACTGCATTTCGCTGGCCAGCAGGATTTCCTCGGCATTGTCGCCGGCCAGGATAAACGCGGAAATATCGGTCTTGATGGTCGTCGCCATGAACGCGACCACGGCCAATACCGGCGGCAGCAGGTAAAACAGCAGCCGGCGCCGGTTCGACGCGGCGCTGTTGACGATTCGATGCAGTAAAGTGGACATGGCTAACCGTTCCGTTTTTGTCAGTGTCCGTGCGGGGGCAATGTCGGCATGGGGTTGCGACCGTTATTCGGAAGCGCGCAATTCCCGGAACAGCCGTTGCGCCTGGGCCTCGACGGCGCCGCCCTCGGCGTCCTGCCACAATTCGAATTCGCTGCGTTCGCCGTCGCCCTGTTCCACCACGATGCGCCGCGCTTGCCGACCCGGCAAGCCGCTGATTTCGATCGCAAAGCCCGAATCGGGATCGCTCTTGGCCCGCAGGCGCAACAGCCACTGCTCGGAACCGCCGGAAAAATCGACCCGATACATTTTCTCCAACAACGCCCGATCGGCCATCATCAACGCCTTGAACACCGCGACGCTAAGACTCATCGGATTATCCTCGTCGAGCGTGCCCTGCTGGCGAACGTCGTTGCCGGGATCGAAATAATATAGGTCGTCGCCGTCGATCGCCATCAACAAGCGTTCCGGCTCCAATTGCACCTTAAGCATCGTATCGGGCGGCAGCGAATACATAAAGCCGATGCTCTGCCAAGGCCGCTCCAGCAGCGCCATCGTGCGGATTTCCCGATAGGCGATTCTAACCGCGTGATCGGAACGCATGCGTTGCATCAACGCGTCTAACGAATCCTCGGCTTGCAGCGGGCCAACGCCCGCCAGTAGGAACAGCAAAACCGCGGCGGAAAAAATGTTCGACTTCATTCAACGCTCCTGTACGTCGAGCCAGATTTTGCGGCCGTTGACGATCATGGTTCGGATTGTCGAGCCGGGATCGGGAATCCACAACTCGGGAAAACGGAAATGGCGGTAGATATACTCGCCGATCATCAACAAGGCGATCAGCAGATAAATCATCACGCCGTTGAACAGGGTCCACCAGAAATCCGTGCCCCAAACCGCCAACCCGACGCACATCGCCGCGTTAAACGCGAAAAAACCGGTCCACATCACGGTCAGTTGCCGGCAGTACTCGCTGACGCCGGGCGGAAACTCGGGAAATTCGAGACGCACGAAACTTTCGATGAACGACGGCCCCTTACCCTTCAACAGCGTGCGGCCGAAAAAGTACATCAACATCAATTGGATCAGCACCGGCATCACCTTGGCGGTCAGGGTCTGCAAATAGTATGCGCCGAGCAGCAAGGCGATCGCCACCGTCGCCTTGTACAGTTTGATCTTTAGGTTGCGCACCTTGAATGCCTGCAACAGGTATATGCCGGAAAAGAGGGCCGGCGCCAGCCAGGCCATGCCGCTGTCGATTCCTCGATAAACCAGGTAGGGATAGGCCAGAAACAAGCAGGTGACGATGAAACCTTTGATAAAACCCAACATAATGGTCAAATTCGCTTGGAAAAACTAAAACCTTTGCGACGCTATTTTGCGTCGCGCCAAGTCCGCCGGATCCGACGCCGTCAATCCTCGATCCCGCTCACCGTATCGCCCTTGAAATGGACGTTGAATTTATTGAAGCGGCCGCTCCAGTAAACCCACAAATTGCTGTCCAGACTCGACGTTTCGGTCACCGGCGGATAACCGATGGCGACGATGACCGCTTTTTTGCGCATGCCCTTGGCGACCGTCCCGCTTTTGATATGTTGCCTTTCCAGACGGGTAAATTTGGATAAATCGACTTTTTTCTTCGCGAACAGTTTGTCGAATGCCCGGTACACGTCGTCGCCGGTATGTTTCTCGACGTTCTTGACCAATAACCGCTGGCTGGAATTATCCACCTCGACTTCGATGGTCTTGCTGGTAATGTTCAACAACCTGACCGGAGTGTTCACCGGAAGGGACGCGCCGCGGCGGAAGTTGGTGGTCAGGTGCGTCCCTTTTTCGTAACGAATCACGAATTGGGTGTAATAGGTGTCGCCCGGGACGATATGCGCCGGTATTTCCTCCGGCTTCAACGTCCTCTTGCAGGCAGCCAACGACGCCATCATCAAAATCACGAGTAAACCACGGATGAACGTGCGCATCTCTATTTCTCCTCTCCAACCGGCCGGTATTGCGCGGACCTGGACATCAGATAATAAACGAACGAAAAGACGATAAAAACCGCCAGGCTGGCGCCGGCAATCTTATCGGTCAACGGAATCAACCACAGCGAACTGACCAGTTCGACCACGATCAGTAGGATTAAAATACCGGCAATGGTTTTATTATTCAACTTGGTACAGCAATAGGCGCCGAGCGGCGCGCCCACCACAACCACCGGCACCGCGGCCAGCCAGTATTCCTGCACCTTTTCGGTAAAACCGCCGAGCACCGACAGGTGCAGCACGAAGCCGGCCAGTGCGTTGAGCGCCATCAGCACGACCGAGGTCGGGGTCGAAACTTTTTCCGATAAGCGGAACAGCAACACCATCACCGAAAAACAGATGATGTCGATGCCGTTGCCGACCAGGCCGGTCATGCCGCCGCCGATAAAACCGGTCGCCGCCATGATGGCCCGCTCCCGCCAGCCGAAGACCGGCAGGTCGGGGTTGTACGCCCGTTTGCGCCAGGTCAGTATGCTCAATGTCACGGCAAAACTGACGATCATCGCGGTGAACAGCATTTTTAGCATCGCCGGCTGCAGCACCGGCGCCAACAGCAAGGAACTGAACACGACGCCGAAAAGCCCGCCCAGGCTGGCCCAGACGACCACCCGCCAGGCGACCGCGACCCGCATGACCGCGATGGTCAGGGTCGCCGCCGTCATGCCGACGCTTTGGATCGCCAGCGAAAATATCTTGGCGTCCACCGGCGCGATATGCAGCACCTTGGTAAACACGGGAAAAGCTACCGCACCGCCGCCCTCGCTGGTGGCGCCGGCGATAAACGAGCCGAACACCATGGTCAGCGAGATCGGCCAGTTTTCCCGCAGTATCGAGAACGTTTGCGGAAAGCTGTAAGCAAGCCACGCACTCCAGACGAGTGCGACCAGGGAAACATTGAATAACAGGGGCTTGTTGAATTTCAATTGCTCGTCGGATAACGGGTTGGCAAACGATGGTCGTTCTATTATCCAGGTTATCACGGCATTGTGCGAATCGACGGGCCGCGTCGGCGACCCCCAAGGTGCTGTCCCGAGCGACAAATCGCCTGAAATTAGATCAAGCGGCGCAATTACATTAATATGGAACTTTGTGCTCGGGAAGACTCCGACGATGAAACTCTCTACGCTTGCACTCCTGTTGTTTGTTCTGTTCGCAATGCCGAACGGCGCCGCGGCGGCCATGCGCTGCGGCAGCAAACTGGTCGACATCGGCGACCATCAGATCGACGTCCTGGCCAGATGCGGCGAGCCCACCTTGACCGAGCGCCGCACCCGCATTCGGGGGGAAGAATTTCACTACCCCCGACGCACGCTCGATATCGATCAATACGAGGAAATCATCGTCGACGAATGGATCTATAATTTCGGCCCGAGATATTTTATGCGCTCGCTGATCTTCGAAAACGGCATCCTGAAGGAAATCAACCGTCTCGGGTACGGCTATTGAGCATCGGAAAGACCGGCCGACGCCGAGCCGGTCATTCCAGATTCACCGGTTTCACCGGCCCGCCGACGGCGCTGTTATAGTTGTTCACCACATAGGCCGAAAAAGCCTTCGCGATCCTGACCAGCATGGCATTGTCGTTAACGCCGAAACTATAGGCGCCGGCCATGGCGCTGCTTTTGGAATAAAACTCCGGGGTGGCGATCACCGTTCCGCTCCGCTTGTCGCTAAAACGGGCATGCATCAACACCGCCGAGCTTCCGCCCAATGCGCCGACCCAAACCCGGGTGCCGGCGCCGACAAATTTCAATTCGCTTACCGTCGGTTCGATCAACAGCGTCCTGTTTTCCGCATCGGAGCGGCAGGTCCGCTGGTTCCATTGCTCCAGTTCGGGCTGCAACGAGGCATCGATATTTTCCTGGATTTTCCCCATGGCGGCCTGCTGTTTGGCGACCTGCTCGTCGCCCGGGGCCAGTCTTGCCAGTTCGAAGCATTGAAAAGCGGAAAACTTTTGCGCCGGCGGCGGATTTTCCGTCAGCGTCGGATGGATATTGGTGGTGCAGCCGGCAAGCGCCAAGCACGATAAACCCAAGGCATGACTCGTTTTCATAAGATTTCCCGGTGGTTTCTAGATATCGTCCGGATTATAGAGCCGAAACGGGAGCAACGCCATCACGGTCGGCAGGGTTATGCCGAATGCCGCAGCGGGGGGCCGCCGAGTCCGAGGCACTTCCCGAATCCGCCTATTGTTGCCGGACCGATCCTGATAAGATTAAAAAGCTTTATAGCAATCACGGGTTACCTGTATCAGAGGCAGTTCCCGTTGCGGTTTCAGGGCTGTCGGCGGCAAGGTGGCTCATCCCTG
>JBNLFT010000156.1:3843-7003 GCA_050305675.1 Methylococcaceae bacterium | reverse complement strand
AAGGCCGCCTTTGTGAAATATTCGGGCTAGATGGTCCCTTAGGCTCGTTTTGTTTGTACCTTCAATTTTCGGATCGCAATGAAAAAATCCACCTTTTTTACGGCGCTTGTGTTAGCCGGGCTCAATGTTTCCTGTTCGACTCAAAACAACACCCAGGACCCACCGGGCGCGCAAGTTGCGACAGTCGCAACGGCCCATCCCGCGCAGGGTATGCGACACCATCAGTTACCCGAAGGCGTGATTAGCGTCGACATCGTCAGCGACCGCGGCCGCTTGCATCTCCTTACCGGAAAACATGTCCAAGGGCAAAAAACACTGTGGCACCAACTGTCCGACGACGGCGGGGAACACTGGACGACGGCAGTCAAGATTCTCGATGCCGGTTCGATTGCGGCCAATATGGTGCGCGGTAACGACGCCCAGATCGCCGCCCAAGGCGAAAACATCGTCGTGACCTGGATGAGTTACGTCGCAGGCGCCCGTTTCAACGCCGGCCCGATGCAGGCGGCGCGCTCCGGCGATAGCGGCGCCACGTGGCAATTCGCCGCCACCCCCCCGGACTGGAAAAAGGGGCCGCACGGCTACATCGATATGACTAGCGACGCAAACGCCTTACATGCCGTTTGGTTGGACAGTCGCCGCGGCCCGTCCGAGGTCAGCGCGGCCCAGGCACTGCATTACGCGCGCTCGGTCGACGGCGGGTTGAACTGGCAACAGAATCTTACGCTGGACGACCTGACCTGCTCCTGCTGTTGGAATACCGTTAAGAGCGACAAGGACGGCAATGTATACGTACTCTATCGCGACAAACAGCCGTCCGATATGGCGCTTGGCGTCGTCGACCGCCGGCAGCAGTGGCAACGACTGAGTCGTGTCGGCGCGTTTGACTGGCAATTCGACGGCTGTCCGCATATCGGCGGCGGCATGGATTTTCAACATACCGCCGGCGCCACGACGATACACGCCGTCGTCGGCAGCGGACAGGAACAACATGCGGGCGTCCATTATCTGTATTCGACGGACGGCGGGAAAACCTGGTCGGACCCGGTGCCGCTGGGCGACGAATCGGCGCTGCACGCCGACCTTGCCGCGCAGGACAATGGCCGCATCGTAGCGGTTTGGGACATGTTGGGTGACGACGGATTGGCGGTCTTTGCCGCCGAATCACCTTCTTCCGACAAGAAAAACTGGTCGTCCCCATTGCAATTATCGAAGCGCGGCACGCGCGCCTCGCATCCGCGCATCGTAAAAACCGAACAAGGTTTCCTGGCGTTGTGGACGGAGCACGACGGCCACCGTCAGACCTTGGCAATGAGGAGATTTTAACAAAATGATGAAATTACGCCTTGTATTTCTCGCTTTGGCCCTGCTGTCCGGCACACCGGCGTTTGCCAAAGACCTTTCCATCCATCCATTCGTCAAGGGCAGCTTTGCCGAGATAAAAAAACAATACGAGCACGGGCCGTTTATCGTCGTGTTCTGGTCGGAATCGTGCGCTTATTGCATGAAGGAATTGGCCATGTTCGGAAAATTGCACAAGCAATATTCCGATGTCGAAGTGATCACGGTGGCAACCGACCCGTTCTTGAACGAGGAAACCGTCAGGGACGTGTTGGCCCGGAGTGGACTCGATTTGCAGCAAACCTGGGTATTTGCCGAAGAGTTCCCGGAAAGGATCTACACCGACGTATATAAACGCTGGCGCGGCGAATTACCGGTGACGCATTTTTTCACCCGCGATCAGCGGGAAACCCGGCATATGGGAATCGTCAACGAAGGGGAATTAAGTGCTTGGTTGGAGGAGCAATCGAATTGACCTCGGCGAAGGCTTTTCTGCCGCCGCTCCGCGTTAAATAGATGAAAAGCGGCGGACTAACCGCGTGGGCACGGATGGCCCACACGTTAGTTTCTCACCGATTGTAACTTAATTAAATCCGCAACCTCCGTTGCCCGCGACTAGTTTTGCGGTAACGTCAAGACCACCGGTATTACAAAATTCATAGTTTCCGCCACCGATGTCGTGCACGGAATAGCAGAAAATAAAATTGCCGCCGCCGTAGTTGTAACAAACGCCGCCGCGAGCCGATAGATCCCATCTACCGACCGTTGTAGTCGGGTCGACCGGATCGTTGGCACCTTTCTTGTAATCGATAAGATCGTTATTGGCGGCATGATATTCCTGCCATTTATCCCCATTCGCCTTCTCGGCGCAAACGGTATTGTTGACCAAGACATTGTTCAAGTTTAAATTCACCTGATTCGCTGCGTCGCAAACTGCGGCAGCTTCCCCCGATACGACAACAGACAGCGCGAACCCAAGTAATATTTTATGTTTCATGGCCTTGCCTCCTGATTGATAATTAAAAGCGATGGATAGTCATCCAAATTCTAAAGCCCGCAACACGCTAAGCGATGAGACACCAAGCCGGTTTCCGGCAAGCCGGTACATCAGTATCAATTTTAAAATCGGGAACTCCCCGGCTTTCAAATACGTTCGTCGAGACGAGATTCCCGCTACCGGAAAAGCGTTTATCCACCCGAACAAAACAGTCATAACGCTCCGCGCAAAAATTGCCGCCTTCATCACTATTAGACCGAATGATATTGCATTTTTCATTGAGTATCTAATAATTTCCTTCGAAACCAGCGATGTCGGTTGACAGTTAATGCAATGTCGCGTACTGGAGATGCTAACGACGGAATCTTCGAAGAATCGAGATTTTGCGTCCAATAGGTCGGTAACCATGGGCAAATTCTCACTGCCGATCATCGATGAATCAAGGGGCGAAGGTAATCGATTCCGCAAATCTTTTCGTTCGATTGAAGACGAACAACAGCGGACAGAACCTGTTCGGTTAAGAACGGCGCAAATATTTCGGTAATCCGAGCTAAAACGCCGCTGTTCATATAGGTGTAAGATTTAAAGTGGAAAATAATCGTCGATTAATGACATATACAGTCAGTTATTTTTACAAACGAAGCCGATCAAACCTAACCCGCAGCATGCCGGGCCTTGAATTAGCAACAAAACCACAAAACGGCTCGATACTTGCTTTATTTTCTAACTTAGTATCCATATAAATTTTAAGGAGATCGCCATGAAGTTATACCGCACATATTTTCAGATTCTTCTGGCTATCACAGCGTTTGGAGCCACCGA
>JBNLFT010000156.1:0-3745 GCA_050305675.1 Methylococcaceae bacterium | reverse complement strand
AATTTAAGGAGATCGCCATGAAGTTATACCGCACATATTTTCAGATTCTTCTGGCTATCACAGCGTTTGGAGCCACCGATGTCGTTCACGCCAGTTTCGTCAATTATTACGATGTCACCAACTGGACCACGACCGTCGACCCTGTTTCGTCCGACGCTTCGATCGACCTTAGCAACGCGCCGAATTCCATTACCCTGACCAGCGGCAATAACGGAACCGGCCCCGTCGGCAACATGTCGAACATAGATTTTACCATTGCCGCGGAAGCGACCAGCAGGATCTCATTCGACTGGATCTACGAAACCAACGACGATTCGGCGGAATTCGACCCGTTTTTCTTTTTGCTTAACGGCACGGAGCATGCCGTATCGTTTGATTTCGGCCCCTTGAATCAAGGAGGTCATTTCGAATTCGACGTCCAAATCGGCGATATCCTCGGTTTCCGGCAACAATCGTTTGACAGCCTCTTCGGTTCGGCTTCGGCGACGGTCAGCAACTTCAACACCGCCGTACCGGTTCCAACTCCCGGCGGTTTCGCCCTTCTCGCAATGGCGCTGGCAGGGTTGAACGCCTTTCGCCATAAGCGCGTTTAAGCGTCTCGCTCGATAAATCCGGGCTTCTCCCGCAAGACGGGAGAAGCGATTGGTCGCCACCCGCTCTAGGCCTCTGGGATCGAACAACAACGCCACGCATCTCCGCCGTTTCGGACGAACTGCCAGCGGCCCGAACACAACCGTGGTAAGAACGAATGACTATACAAACTACTGGTTCAGGTAACCAGAGGAGTTGCTACTAGGGCGCTTTAAGATTGCCGACGGAGAGGAACTGACGGCGAATCCGGAAGCAGGCAGGACATAACCTGCCTGCGGTAAGCTCATAACCGTATAAGAAGAGCATACGCACTGCCGCTTGATGAATGGTCTTTACGATTGTCCGGGTCAAATTCCACCCGATAACGTTCAACCTCGAACTTTGAATGCGTACTGGACGGTCTAATTCTTGTTCGAGGTGCTTCGATGTTCCGTTTACGGTGGATCGTTAGGGCGGTCTCTAATGACGATCGCTTACCTCCGCCTGATCCGAATCAATTTAATTTGCCGGTAAGCTGCGACGAAGCAGGTAATCCAGACTCCAGCGTCCCGCCCCTGCGAACAGCAACGGTAAGAACATGATCAAGTACAGCAGCGGCAGCTTGAAGTTGCCGTGGCCTTTATCGGTGATGGCGTAGCCCTGCCACAGCTCGGACAGCGAATGCCAAGCGGCGGGCCAGTGTACGGTCTCGATGGCAACCAGGGTCAAAATCATCAGCGAAAACACAACCACCCGCGTGCCCAGCCCAAGCAGCAAGGCAACGGCGCCGACCAGTTCAAGCCAGGTTCCCATGAACCATAACGTCTGCTCGGACAACAGCGAAAAAGGGAACGGAAAATTCAAGTGCCCGAACCAATTTTCTCCGTCGTATTTCATCAATCCGGCTTCCCAGAACTCGTAGCCTAGAATCAAACGCAGCATTAGCGGCGGCCATTGATCGGCGGCGCCGTCTAGCCCTCCGGCCAGTTTTCGGTAAACGCGGATCCAGGCGTTCGCGTGCAGGCTACGCCCACCGCCCTGCCTTGGTTTAGTGGCGGCATGATTCGGTTGCTCCCCCGTAAGATGCTCAGTCATTCCTCACTCCGATGATAATTTGTTGTGCTTGCAGTTGGTGAAGGATCTCTTGTCCGAAATTCAGGAACGTTTCCCGGTCGTTACGACCGATCTCGTCGGCCAAACCGAGCAACGCCTCGTAGCCGGTGTAGTTTCCCTCGGCCAGTAATTCGATCAGGCGGGCCGTCAACCCATTCGTTTCGACAAACTGGACGTTGAAGTCGCCGTCCCTAAAGCCGACCAGAATAACCGCTTGTTGCGGACTAGGTTCATCGCGATATTGCCATGATTTCCATGTCGGGTCCGCGGCGCTAATCCGGTGCACCGGGTAACGGTAATGTAATACCTGCAACACAGGATTCAGCACCGGAATTTGATCCAGCAAATTTGCCCGAGCCACAGCGACCGGGTCTTCGCCGACCGTGTTCGCCGTCTCCAGAACCAGCTCCATCCATTCGTAATGAGCCAATTCGACGAAGAACGCCGGAAAATCCGTTTCTCGCGGCCCGTGCAGCAGAAAGTCGATAAACTCGTCGGGAATTTCACGGTACAAAGGGGATTTACAACGGTGGCTACTGATAAACTCCCTCACCAGTTGCCGCCAGCGTCCCGTCTCCAATAGCGCATGGGTAACCGGGAAACAATGGCGCAGATTGCCGTTGATTTTGGCAAACAACAGTCTGGAATAAATATCGGCTCCGGGCGGCAACGAGTTTGCACTAACCGGGTTATTTCCCGGTGCGCGCAGATAGGCCGCGAATTGCCGCTGATACGCCTGCAGCTCGGCCAACGACTGTCGGACGGTGGGTAATTTGATCGATTCGAACATTAGAACTCTCTCCTAGGCGCTTCTTTTATGTTTGCGCTGGCTGCTGCAGCGACTTTGCAACTCGGCGATCCGCTCGACCTCGCGGACCAAATCGGGCAACGGCGGAATATCGAAATCCCGTTCCAACAGAGTCGGAAACACGCCGAATCTGTCGTAGGCCTTCGCCAATAAATCCCATACCGGATCGATAACGGCCGTCCCGTGGGTATCGATGAGCAGTTCCGGAGAGTCGCGATGGTGACCCGCGACATGGACGTAAACGATACGTTCGCCCGGCAGTTCCGCTAAAAAACGTTCCGCATCGTAGCCGTGATTGACGCTGTTGACATAAATATTGTTCACGTCCAGGTGCAGCCAGCAATCGGCCTCGTCAAGAACGGCGCGGATAAAATCCAGCTCGTCCATCTCGGAAATCGGCGCAGCGGCATAGTAAGAGGCGTTTTCCAACGCGATCGGACGCTCCAATACCTCTTGCACGCGACGGATTCGCTCGGCGACATAACGCACCGCTTGCTCGGTAAAGGGAATCGGCAGTAGATCGTACAAATGGCCTTCGGCCGCGCAAAAACTCAGGTGCTCGGTATAAAGGCGAATTTTATGTTCATCAAGAAAACGCTTGATACGTTTCAGGAAATCCATATCCAGCGGATCGGGGCCGCCGATGTTAAGCGACAAGCCGTGGGCCACAAGCGGATAACGTTCAACGAACCAGTAAAAATCGCGAGCTCGCCTTCCGCCCAAATCGAGATAATTTTCCGGCGAAACTTCGAGAAAATCGATCACGGCCGGCGGCTCGGCCATCAGCGGAAACATCAGTTCCCGCCGAAGGCCCAGTCCGGCCCCGTCCAGTTCGAAATTGATCACGGCGGGGCCCTCCTGCTATTGCTCTTCCGCCGGCTCTTCCATACTGCCGCTACAAGCGCCCTCCTTCATCTTGCCGGCACCGCATTTGCCTTCGCCGCAT
Source organism: Methylococcaceae bacterium (assembly GCA_050305675.1). Taxonomy (GTDB): domain Bacteria; phylum Pseudomonadota; class Gammaproteobacteria; order Methylococcales; family Methylomonadaceae; genus Methylomarinum. Next base: position 308 of record JBNLFT010000156.1, on the reverse strand, counting down.
TTGCCTTCCTTCATCTTGTCCATGGCGCCGCTGCAAGCGCCCTCCTTCATCTTGCCGGCGCCGCATTTGCCTTCGCCGCATTTACCTTCGCCCGCCTTCATTTCCACTTCGGCAACTTGCATGGCATTGTTCACTTTTTGCATCGCGAACGGGTTTTCCGCCGCCTGTGCGATGTTCCCGGCCATCAACGAAACAGCGGCGGCACTGCTCAACGAAAAGATCAATTTATTCTTGTTCATCTGGTGAATCTCCAATATTTTCAATGAAATTGTAAACGCCCTTCCTTTCGAAAATGTAATGACCTAAGG
>JBNLFT010000155.1:0-7038 GCA_050305675.1 Methylococcaceae bacterium | reverse complement strand
GTCCGAATCGCCGTCAATCCCATCGCCAAATTGATGACGAAAAACGGGAACAAGGGCACCAGACGCAATGTGAACAAATAGAAGCCGCCGTCGCGGGCGACGCCCTCGTCGATGGCTTGCAAGCGCTTTTCGAAACGGGACCTGACCGCATCGCGAAAGACAAAGCGTGCGGCGATAAAGGCCAGTGTCGCGCCGATGGTGGAGGCGAAGGAGACGATCACGGTCCCCCACAGCAGCCCGAACACCGCGCCGCCGGCCAACGTCAGCACGGTTGCCCCGGGCAGCGACAAGCCGGTGACGGCGATGTAGACCAGAGCATAGAGGGTCGCCGCCAAGTAGGGGTTTGCGGAACGGTAGGCTTCGATGGCGCTTTGTTGCGTCTTCAATGCCTCCAGCGTCAGGTAACGTTGCAGATCGAACATGAAAAACGCCGCGACCGCTAGCGCGATTACCAGCAATAACAAGATTTTGGAAAGCTTCATCCGGCGCGCTCCAATGTTGGAATGGACCCAATGACGCCGGGCACCTCCCAACGGTAATTTTCGAACATGATTGATTACTCCATTCGCATTGATTGTCGATGTCGGTTGGTCGACAGAACCGCGAGATACTTACAGGTACGGCTCGCGCAGGGTTCGTTCGGCGACCAAAGCGCAGGCCGAGCGGGTCGACCCGGGAACGGGTTGCCGCCGTCAATCCTCGGCGTTGGCAAAGCGTTTGATTTCCTCGAACGACAAGTGTTCGCCGCTGTCCATGGCGTGATGGATTTTCACGATTACTCCCCGTTCGTCGACCAGAATGTCGGCCGGCATCAGCGTCATGCCGCCTTTGACTGAACTGGGAAGATATCCTTTTACCAACATCGCGTAAAGCAACAGCGGCATTCTCAGAAGCATCCCTTTCAGCGTCCCCGTCAACGACCGGCGAACGCCGAACTTGGGATAATACTTGGAAAACTCGTCGGCCACGATCGGGAAAGGGGCTTTATGCTTCTCGCAGTGCTTTTGCAGATTGTCGAGCGGAGAATCGAACACGGCGACTACGGTGAAATTAGCATCCAGTTCGTTCCAGCGGCCGATCAACTCGTGAATCCGCAGCTGGCAAAAAGGACAGGAAGCAAACCGCAAGAACGAAATCATACAGCGTTTGCCGCGAAGCTGTTTCAGGTTGAAGCGGCTGCCGTCGACGGCAGGCAAGCTGAGTTCGCTGATTACATGGCCGGTTCGGTAGCGGTGGCCTTGGGCCGCTGGGAATTGGTGCTTGGAGAAGGCCATGGATTAGTCCTTGGGCCGGATGTCGCAGGGGATGCCGGGAAAGGCGCTGACGATGGCGTTGAAGCCGGCGAATAATTCGATCACTCTTTTGGCATGGTTGATTTCGTCTGCGGAGACACCCAGCGCTCGCGCCGAAGCCTCGTGGGCCAGCGAACAATAGTCGCAATGATTGACGATCGAAACCGTCATCGCGATTAACTCCCGGGTCTTGCGGTCCAACGGACCCGGATGCAGCATGACCGCTTTCTGCCGCTCCCAGACGACGGCGAGCCAATTCGGATCGGCCGCCGCCACGGCCTTGAACAAATTCGGCACCATGCCGAAGTTTTTCCTGATGTCGTCGTAGACGTCGCGGATTTTCCCGGTCGCCTCTTGCTCCGAAATAAGTTTCGTCATGCCTGCTCCCGGTATCGATTCAGCGGTGCAGCGTCAGCAGGACGTCGTCGTCGCGCAGCAGATACAGCAACAAACAACCGGCCAACATCGGCCAGGCGGCGAAGAACAATAGATTGGGTCCCTCGAAAGGCGCCAGATACTGGCGATACGACGAAAGCGTCGATACCGTATGGAAGGCCAAAACCGCACCATAGCAAAACCGCTTGCAGGATCCGAGCAGGAAACCCAGCAGGATCAATAGTTCGACGGCGCCGATGAAGACCATGGCCGAGCCGGCCATGCCGCCGAGCCAGTAAAACTTCTCGTAAATCCTGGCGGCATGATCGGGACGGATGAATTTGTCCAGCGTCCACATTAACATCACCAGGAAAATACCGAGGCGCATAAACAGCAGCGACCATTGCAGGCGACGGGGGCGTGTCATCGGTCTGCCATCCTTTCGGCCAGAGCTTTCAGCAAGGCGATATAGATTTGGTGGCAGAAATCCCGTGCTTCGTCACTGGCTGATTCCCAGCTCGAACTCCACTCGACGAAGGTCGATTTACTCAAGGTGACCGGCGCCAACCGTAACCGTCCGACGTAATTTTTTACCTCGGCCGGGGACACCGGCGAGGGGCCGTCGTCGATCGAATAGCGTATCCGGTAGTCGGTGCTATTGCATTCCAGCAACGTTTCGTGGAAAGCATCGTTCAACACCCGTTTGGCGCCGACTTCGGTGCCTGACGGAGCGCCCACGGCGACGCAGGACCTGATTACGCCCCCCGCCCAGGACATGTCGTGGAAATCCTTGACGGTACTCCAGACCCTTTCTATCGGGGCCTCGACAACGATGGATTGATAGCATTGAGGCATGCCGTTCTCCTTAATGGTGGGGACGAGTCGGATTTTTCTTGAACGATCGTTCAAAAAAAGGCGAGCATAGCTTTTTTTGAATGAATGTTCAATAATAAACTTTTATGTTTCGAGAATCCGCATGGCCAGACCCGTCGCGTTCGACCGAGCTTACGTCCTGCAGCAAGCGATCAATGTTTTTTGGCTGAAGGGGTATAAGGCGACCTCCATCAAAAATCTGGTGGATGCCACGGGGCTTCAGCCGGGCAGCCTGTATGCCGCGTTCGGCGACAAGCGGGGATTGTTTCTGGCGGCGCTCGATGCCTATTTCGCCGACATGCGGAAAACGATCCTCACCGTGCTGCACGGCAACATGCCGCCGCTAGATCGTTTGCGGGCATTTTTTGCCGAATTGGTTCGCCAATCCTGCGACGATCCGGAGCGCAAGGGCTGTCTGTTGATAAACACCTTGTCGGAGATTCCGCTGCAGGACACGGAAATTAACTCCCGCTTGCAAAGGATGTTTGCCGAAGTGGAACGCGAATTGAACGGCCTGTTGGCCGAAGCGATACGCAACGGGGACTTGCCGGAACAGGATGCCGAAGCCTTGGCCAAGTACCTGGTCGCCGGGATTTTCGGCTTGCGTATCTTCAACAAGATGCAGCCCGACCCGCGCAGCCTCGAAGACGTTGCCGATCGCTTGCTGAGCGGTGTTACAGGTCCCGGAAGCCGTCATTGAGTCAAGGTGCCCGGCTCAAAAGGATCGCCGCGGCCGCTGCATGTTACGTAACCGGGAGCGGCAATTTGTAAGGTTCGCGGCATTGGATCGACAGATCGCTGTACGTAGATACGGCTTTACCACACGATTCAAACGGACGGCATGATGAAAAAACTGACGCTAACGGTGTTCGCTTTACTTGTTCTCGGCGCAACAGCATTTTATTTGTGGACCCGCTCGGAAGCGCCGCAAGCGGGCGCAGCCACCGAAAAATTGGTGTTGACCGGTTCCAGCACGGTCGCGCCGTTGGCGGCGGAAATCGGCAAACGCTTCGAGTCGCTGCATCCGCAGGCGCGGGTCGACGTGCAAACCGGCGGCTCCTCGCGCGGTGTTGCGGACGCCCGCGCCGGACTGGCCGATATCGGCATGGCCTCGCGGGCGCTGAAAGACGACGAAGGCGACTTGATCTCCCATACCATCGCCTTAGACGGCATCAGCATGATCGTCAACGCCGACAATCCGGTTGCCACCCTCGACAGGCAGCAGATTATCGACATTTTTACCGGTAAGCTCGCCAATTGGAGCGATGTGGGCGGCAACGATGCGCCGATTACCGTAGTCAACAAAGCCGAAGGCCGTTCAACGTTGGAGTTGTTCCTGCACCATTTCGGGTTGCAAAACAGCGACGTCAAGCCGCATGTCGTAATCGGCGACAACCAGCAGGGCATCAAGACGGTCGCCGGCAACCCGGATGCGATCGGCTATGTTTCGATCGGTGCGGCCGAATACAGTGCCGAGCACGGTGTCGCGATCAAACTATTGCCGCTGGAAGGCATCGCGGCGTCGGTGGACAATGTCCGCAATGCCACGTTTCCGTTGTCGCGGCCTCTGAATCTGGTAACCAGGAGCGAGCCGACCGGATTGGCTAATAGCTTCATAGAATTTGCCGGGTCCGAACAAGTCGATGACCTTATCGAAGCGCAATACTTCGTTCCAGTCGCGCGTTGATCGCGCAACGGCCGCCGTTCTTGGCCTCTGCGCGCTGATCTCGGCTGCCGTGGTCGCGCTGATCCTGGTGTTTCTGCTCGAGGGATCGTGGCCGATATTGACCAAGGTTTCGCCGGCCCGTTTTTTCGGCGACGACGCGTGGCATCCTGCGCAGGGCTTGTTCGATATCACCCCGATGCTGTCGGCGACGCTGCTATCCAGCTTGGGCGCACTACTGCTGGCGCTGCCGTTGGGCGTCGCTTCGGCTTTATTCGGACTCTATTACGCGCCGCCCTGGCTGGCCACGATTTATCGCCGCCTGATCGAGTTGCTGGCGGGTATCCCCTCTGTCGTTTTCGGTTTCTGGGGACTGACCACGTTGGCGCCGTTGCTGGGGCGCTGGCAGCCCCCCGGGGTTAGCTTGTTGGCCGCGGCTATGGTCCTGGCGTTGATGATTTTGCCGACCGTGGCGCTGACCGCCGAGGCCGCGTTGGCCGCGCTACCCTTCGACTATCGCCGGCATGCCGCGGCGCTCGGCTTGTCGCGCTGGGTCACGATTTCCGGGGTGCTGCTGCCGGCCGCGCGCTCGGGTATCGCTTCCGGCACCATGTTGGCCGCCGGACGGGCGATCGGCGAAACGATGGCGGTGTTGATGGTCGCCGGCAACGTCGTGCAGCTGCCGCAAAGTCTGTTCGATCCGGTGCGCACGTTGACCGCCAATATCGCGCTGGAATTGGCTTACGCCAGCGGCGATCATCGCTCCGCCTTGTTCGTGTCGGGTCTGGCCCTGTTGTTGATGACTCTGGCTCTGGTTGTCGGTGCCGAAGCGCTCAAAGGGCGTTCGCGCGATGGTTAAAAACGCGTTGGCCGGGGTATTGATCTCACTTGGTGCGCTGTTGGTCGGTTCGCTGTTTCTATGGTTGGTCGCCGATGTGGTACTCAACGGATTGCCGCGGCTGTCGCCGGCGTTCTTGTCGGAAGCCACCCGCGATGCCGGTCGCGCCGGCGGTATCGCGCCGATAGTAGTGGCGACCGGCTGGATCGTGCTGATTGCGATCGTGGTCGCTTTGCCGCTGGGCCTGGCGACGGCAGTCTTACTCAGCGAGTTCAGCCGGGCCGGAAGCGCCTTGAGCCGGGCAATCGAGATTTGTCTGGACGTGCTGGCCGGCACGCCTTCGATCGTGTTCGGCTTGTTCGGCAACGCGTTCTTTTGTATATACTTGGGGCTTGGGTTCTCCATCGTTTCCGGCGGCCTGACGCTGGCCTGCATGGTATTGCCGATTTTAATCCGCACCGCCGTTCAGGGTTTGCGTGCGGCTCCCGACGATTATCGGCGGGCGGCGGCGGCGTTGGGTATGAGCCGAAGCTCCGCGGTTCGCCACCTGTTGTTGCCGGCGGCGGCGCCTGCACTGCTGGCGGGGCTGTTGCTGGGGACCGGCCGGGCCGCGGCCGAAACCGCCGCGTTGATATTTACCAGCGGCTACGTCGATCGCATGCCGAATTCGCTGTTCGATTCCGGCCGGGCGCTGTCGGTGCACATTTACGATCTGGCGATGAACGTGCCGGGCGGCGACGCCAATGCCTATGCGTCGGCGCTGGTGCTGATCGTTTTACTATTGATCGTCAACACGATCGCCGGCGGGTTGACCAAACGTTGGCAGAATAAGCGGTTAATCCACTCATGACCCACTTTGTTAATAATGACATCCCTTCGGAGCCAACTGGCGTTGCTGCCGATAATCATGCGTACACGCTGGGCCCGCTGCAGTCCGGTCCTACCTGCTGCGAGCCGAAAACACTGCTCGCCGTCGAAGCGCTGTCGCTTCATTACGGCGACACGCCGGCCCTGGCCGATGTATCGCTGGATATCTACCAAGGGTGTATCACCGCACTGATCGGTCCCTCGGGCTGCGGCAAGACCAGTTTTCTGTCGGCGTTGAATCGGCTGACCGATATGATTCCAGGGTGCGCGGTTGCCGGCTCGATCCGTTTCGGCGGCGTCGACATATGCGCTTCGGGCTTCGACGTTCAGCAACTGCGCCGCGATATCGGCATGATTTTTCAAAAGCCCGCCCCGTTTCCGTTGTCGGTCCGCCGCAATATCGAATTGCCGTTGCGCGAGCATGGTTTACGCGGACAGGCCGAGCTCGACGAACGGATTTTTCAAGTGCTGACCGACGTGGGGCTTTGGGAAGAAGTCAAGGATCGGCTGGATGCCCCGGCGTTGGCCTTATCCGGCGGCCAGCAGCAGCGCTTGTGCATTGCCAGGGCGCTGGCCTTGCGGCCCAAAGTGCTGTTGATGGACGAACCCTGCAGCGCGTTGGATCCGCTATCCTCCGCCGTGGTGGAAGATTTGATCGGGCGCCTTAGGGGAAGCTACACGGTGGTGATCGTCACCCACAACCTTGCCCAGGCCAAGCGCATCGCCAATTATGCCGGCCTGTTTTGGCTCAAAGACAAGGCCGGCTGTCTGATCGAATACGGCCGTTGCCGGCAGATTTTCGAAGCGCCGGTACAGGAGTTGACCGCGGCCTACGTCAGCGGTAGCCGGGGGTAAATCCGCAGGAACGGCAGGTCGTACGGAAGCCCTGAAATGCAGGACGGACCTATTCAGCGCTTCCTTGGGGAGAGTGCGATTCGCTCAGGGCATTGATTCCGGTTTTATCGACGATTAACCCGGATCTGTCGGAAAACCGTGCCGGATTAACATGTGCGCTATCGAACCCAAGCTTATTTCTAATACCAATGCCGCTTATGCGATATGTCCGGGTTATGGGTATCAGGATTTTCCGAAACCGTGATGTAAGGTTTCCAAGAGCATTTCGACATATG
>JBNLFT010000154.1:0-7039 GCA_050305675.1 Methylococcaceae bacterium | reverse complement strand
GATCCTGGCGTTCACGTTTTTCTGCTTGATCACCGCCGGCCAAATCCACAAGCTGCTCGGCCTGACCGGCATGTTCGTCATCAGCAGGCTATTCGGCGTTCTGCTCTCGGGGCTGGCGGTTCAATTCGTCTTCGACGGCATATTGGAAAGCGGCTTGCTGGCGGGCGCCAAATAGCGCCGCTCATAGCAGGCTTGCTACACGCATTATAGTTAATCGCATCGACATTAAAACCTGATAGAATTGAAATTTTCGTAACAGCACTACAGCGTCATGCCAAAAAATATTATTAAAAAGTACATGCCTGATCCTGAGAAGCTGAAAGAACACAAAAGACTTCAGTTTCTGGGCGAACGCCTGCATGAACCCAATCTCTGGCACCTGAACCGCCGCTCCGTCGCCCTGGCTTTCGCCATCGGTTTGTTCGTCGCCTGGATTCCGACCCCCGGACAAATGGCGATCGCCGCGGTCGGGGCTTTTTATTTCCGCGGCAATCTGCCGATATCGGTCGCCCTGGTCTGGATTACCAATCCGTTGACCATGCCGCCGATGTTCTATTTCGCCTATATGCTCGGTCTGTTCCTGTTGGGCAGGGACATGCCCGATGCCAACTTCCAATTCTCCGTCGACAGCGTGTTATCCAGCATCGGCGACATCGGCGGGCCGTTCTTGTTCGGTTGTTTGATATTGGGTATCGTCTCCTCGTCGGCGGGCTATTTCGGCATGAGCTTGTTATGGCGCTACGTCGTCACCAAACGCTGGAATAAACGCAAGGACCGTTGACGGAATACCGCGCCGCGCCCGAACCACACCCCCGTGGCGCGGACATCGAATTTCAACGGGGAAAGGGAGCCCCTCCTTCACCTCCTGACAACCAGTACCTACTTACGCGGATGAGCCCTTCCACAGATATTGCCGTCAGCGAACAAAAATCCCGTCCTTACTCCTCGACCTGGTGGATCCTCTTCAGTCTGGTGTTCGGTATCGGAGTCGGCTTGTTTTTCGGCGAGGATGCGGCTCAATTGCAGATACTGGGCGATATATATATCGGCCTGCTGCAAATGACCGTGCTCCCGTATATCCTGTTCGCGCTGATCGCCAATATCGGCTTGTTGAACTATTTCGAGGCCCGCCTGCTGGCTAAACACGGTTTGCTGGTGTTACTCGTGCTCTGGGTCATCGGTATGCTCAGCGTCTGGGCCTTCGCACTTGCCCTGCCGACGTTCGAAAGCGGCGCCTTTTTCAGTACGCTGCTGACCAAGGCGCCGGCGAAACTTCAATTCATCGATCTGTTCATTCCCGCCAATCCCTTCTTCGCGCTGTCGCAAAACGCCGTTCCGGCCGTCGTGCTGTTCAGCATGCTATTCGGCATCGCCTGTATCGGCTACGCCGAACGAAAATCCTTATTGCAACATTGCGACCAAGCGGCCAAGGTATTACAGAGAGTCAACGGCTTCGTCGTCAAACTGACCCCGCTCGGCGTGTTCGGCATTGCCGCCAGCGCCGCCGGCACCCTGACGCTGGAGGAGTTCGGCCGGGTTCAGGCTTACGTATTGATGCTGTTGCTGGCGGTACTACTGGTGACAGTCATTGTGCTGCCGCTGCTGATCATGAGCTGCACTCCGTTCGGTTACCGCCAGATATTCCGCGCTTCACGCGACGCCCTGCTCACCGTTTTCGTGGTCGGCAGCATCTTCGTCGTTATTCCGCTGTTGACTTCCGGCGCGAGCCAACTCTTGCGCCAAAAGACAACGAGCGCCGGCGACCATGCCAGGATACCGGATTTGGTGTTGCCGCTGGCCTATCCGTTTCCGGACATCGGGCGTCTGCTCAGTCTGGTATTCATAGTCTTCGCCGCCTGGTTTTACGGCAAGCCGTTGACCTTTCTCGAATACCCGGAAATGTTGGGGGTTGGACTGTTCCTGAGTTTCGGCAAACTTATCACCGCGATACCTTTTTTACTCGATCTATTCCGCATACCCGACGATATTTTCAACCTGTTTTTGACCGTCGGCGTCATTTGCCGCCGCTTTGCCGATGTCGCCGGAGCGATGCATTTGTTGACCTTCACGATACTGACGACAGCGGTCATGACCGGCCTGTTCAAGATCCGGTGGAGGAAACTGCTTTGGAGCATCATAGTTATTCTGATCAGCTTCGCTCTCTCGATCTCCCTGTTGAAGTTCTATCTGGCCAACAGCGGAATCGGCAAGACCAGCAAAGAGCACGAAATCGAAAAGATGCAATTGCTGACCAGCGGCGTGACGTCCAGCGTGCTCGATTATGCCTTCCCTAACCCGGTACCGCTGGCTCCTGGCCAAACGCTGCTGGACCGCATCCAACAACGCAAACTCATTCGGGTTGGCTTTATCGAGGACGACCTGCCGTTTTCCTACTACAACAAGGCCAAGCAATTGGTCGGTTTCGACGTGGAGCTGATGCATTTGCTGGCCGAAGATTTGGAAGTCGGCATCGAATTCGTCCCCTACGACCGCGAATACTTGCTGCAACATCTCGAAGACGACCATTTCGATATCGCGATCTCCAGCCTCACCGCAAACCCGCGCCTCTTGGCGTCGCGCCAGTTCTTATACAGTATCAGTTATCTGGATACCCATTTCGCATTCGTCGTCCCGGACCATCTACGTGCCGTCTATAGCGATGCCAACGCCGTGCGCGCGTTGCACGACATTCGCGTCGGGGTCAGAAACGGCAGCGTTTTCGCCGACCACATCAAATATCATTTTCCCAACCTGCAGGTCGACGACCTGGAGTCGGAAGCGGACTTTTTCGCCATCGAATCGTTCCGGCAGGAGGCTTTGGTCACATCGGCCGAGGGCGGTTCGGCGTGGACTTTGCTCAATCCCGGTTACGTCGTGGTCAACCCGCTGCCCGGCAAAGCCGGCGCGCCGTTGGTCATCGCCATCGGCGACATGGACCTGCAGCTCGAGAAATATCTCAACACGTGGATTACGCTGCATCGGCAAAGCGGCAGCATTCAACAATTGTTCGAGCACTGGATTCAGGGCAAGACGGCACAAACCCAACAACATCGCTGGAGCATCTGGCACGACGTGTTGAAGCAACCGGAGATATTCAATTAAGGAAAACTTTAGCTTTTCGGTTTTATAATAACATCGTAGTCAGCCAGGTTTATCCGAGGTCGCCGGCGGTCGTACAACGATCGGATCAAACGAGCCGACGCCGCAGTGCGTAGAACGTCGATACGCCAAGCTTTGTGTCCAGCCGAGTAGAGCCGTCGACCTATCTGCCGTCGTCGGCGATGCAAACCACCAGGAGCAGACATGACACAACAATTCACTATCAGTTTGCTAGCATCGGCCCTTTTGTCCGGATGCATGACCTTTTCCGGGGACAAACTTTCCGACCTGGAACCGATAAAACCTTCGGTCTCGCCAACAATAGAAACCACCGTCAGCCCCGACTACCAATACCACATCGACGTCATGCAGGTGATCACCAGCAATAAGGACGGCAGAATGGTGAACGAGCGGGTGATCGATATTCCGTGGAAAGACAATGGCTATATTTCCGAATCGAATTACGTCAAATTGGGACAGTTTACCGGAACCGCCGACTACAACCTGACTTTGTCCGGCCGCCACACCGTCGATTCCAGCACCGCGATGCAAATCATCAGCGGGCTCACCCTAATGATCATTCCTTACACGGTCGATCAAGAGTACGATTTGGTTTACACATTGGAACATGTCAAAACCGGCAAGACCTATACGGCAAGCGCCAACGAAAGCGAATCGATGGTCGGCTGGTTGCTGTTCTTTCCGGCGTTTCCGTTTTCGATGCTGGGCAGTATAAACGCGATGGAACACCTGTCCGAGCATATTTACCAGGATTTCGTCAGGCAAGGCGCCTTTGCGCCCGAAAACGCGGCCGACTAGTTGCAGGGACTGCGCCGATTTTCCTGACCAATTAACCCAGGAAAACCGGCGCCATGCTAAATCGGCCGCAACTTGTTAACCTTTAACCGAGTCTAATAAATAGAAATTACGGAGGTTGTTATGAATTCTTTATCGCCCCGTCATCAAAGCGATGACCAGAGTACCGATTACAAAGATCTCGCCAGCACGATCTACCTGCTACAAGCGCTGGCCTTCCTGTTAGGGGGGGTTACGTTTATCATCGGGGCCATAATCGGCTACCTAAATCAGCATCACGTCAAAGGCACCTGGCTTGAATCCCACTACCGCTGGCAAATCAACACGTTTTGGGTGGCTTTGATCTCGGTCGTGATCGGAACGATGACGTTACCGTTATTCATCGGCTATTTCGTGCTGATCGCTGCACTGATCTGGACCATCCACAGAATCGTATACGGCTGGCTCGCGCTCGGCAAAGAAAAGGAAGTCGAACCGATATTCTTCAAAAATTCGCGGATCTGAAACACCGAGAATAACCGGACGCCGGCAACGCCTTGCGGAGCGGATCCGGCTATCGTTTGGCGGCAACGGGAACGGTGACCGAAAATCGGGACCCCTTCCCGAGCATCGAATCGACCTCGAGCGGCCAACCGTTGTCGTCGGCCAATTCCTTGACGATCGACAGGCCCAGTCCTTCTCCGGTCGATTCGTCGCCCTTTCGGTAGGGCTCGAGTACCGTCTTCAAGGCATTCGGCGCAATGCCGGGACCGTTGTCGCAAACGTCGATCCTGAGCCGGTCGTTCTGCCGCCTACAGCCGATCAACAGGCTTGCCCCCGGCGCGCAATGTTTAATGGCATTGGACACGAAATTCGACACGATCCGAATCACCGGCATCGGGGTACACGATATCTCGACCGAGCACGGTACGACTTTAAACTTCAAACCCTTGTCCAAAGCTTCCTGCCGAAACATCTTGCCGACCGACTCGGTGATCATGGTGACGGGATAACATTCGGCATCGACGGGGGATTCGGCCGTGGGCCTCGTGTCGGCCAGATAATGGTTGCACAACTGTTCGATATAGGCGAACGCATCGCGCATGTTCTTGCGCACTTCCGGGCTTTGTTCGCGGGCCATCACGTCCATCGTCGAACGCAACGACAATAGCGGCTGCCGGATGTCGTGCGATGCCGTCGCCAACTGTTGCCGGCGTTGATTCGCCAGCTCTCGCGCTTGAGAATAGCGCTGTTCCGACTCGAACAAGGCGCGGTTCAATTCGGCGTCCCGTTTGGCGCTCGCCAATTCCCGCTGCAGCGCGCGTTCGTGATCGTTACGCAATCCTCCCAAATGGATCGCCAACGTGCCCATGGTCGTCAAACTGACGAATAAATAGATTCCCCGGTTTAACGACACGACCATCCATTCCGACAACGCCGAACCGTCGAGAAACAGCGTAAAGACATAGCAAGTCGCGCCGATCAGCAATAATGCCGTATAAAAAGCCAGCGCATCGCGCTTGCCGCCGCGCCTCATCCAGGAATAAATACAATAGCCCTGCGAGATAAACATCGAAATCAGGAACACATAATTGACGGTCATGATGACGACATTGCCGGTGAACGGAATCAACAGCAATGCGAGCAGGCTGGCAAGCCCCATGATCCGGCAAAACGACTTAAACGGCCGGTATAGAGTCGTTTTCTCCACGACCAGCGACGACATGAACAAGCCTGACGCCGAAAAAACCAGCGCCAACGCAGGACCCGAAGCAAGATTCCATTGCGGCCAGTTTGGCCAGCAATACTTGAACGCGTAGCCTTCTATGATCGCCAGGAAAAAAAGGTACTCCAAGAACAACAACGCGTAAAGCAATACGATGCGGCTGCGCATAGCGACGCCGAAAAAGAAAAAGGTCGCGATCAGCGTCAAACTGAGACTGTAAAAGATCGCGGCGCGTACCGAATCGAGATGAGCCTGGTTAACGAACGCCGACTCCCCCAGCAGCCAGACCGGCAGAAAGCTGACGCCCCGGGGCCGATACCGAAGCAAGAACTCTGCCTGCCGGCCTCCGGGTAATTCGAATGTGACGCTATTGAGCTTGATCCGGTCGTTGACGCGTTCGCCGAAAGGTTGCCGGCCATTATGCCGTAACAACGGAACGGTGCCCTGCCCGGTCACCAAATAAGCGTCGAGCAGCGGCACGAAAGGCGCGCCGAACGCCAGACGGCGGGTCTGGGGCCGTTGCGAATCGTTGAAAACGGAAAACCGGATCCAGAATACGTCGTCCGAGTTTCCGATATTGAACCCCTCTCCCGATACGGTTCGATAGCGTCCTTGTGCGAAGCGAAGCAGAGCGGTCTGTGGACTCAAGCTATTGTCCGTATCGCGGATGTAGTGGAATTGGGTGATCCGCTGGCCGGCCTCCGCCAAAGGTATCCGGATATCCGGAAACGCCGGGCCGCTGAAAGCGAGCAATATGCTAACATACAGCCAAAACGTAACGCGGCGAGCCGTGATGAAAACCAGACCCTTAAACATGCAATACCGGGCCATTATCGCCGACGATCACGAGATCGTCAGGCAGGGTCTGCGCAGAGCTCTGGAAACCCCGGGAATGGTCGAAAGCAACGGCCTCGACGTCATCGCCGAAACGGCGAACGGGATCGACACCATCGCCGAAGTAAAGGTTCACAAACCCGATTTGCTGCTGCTCGATATCGCCATGCCGTTTGCCGACGGCATCGAAGTCGTCCCGGAAATCAAACGCTGGAGTCCCGACACCCGTATCGTCGTCGTCACCGGCAGCAACGGCGGCGGATTGGTTTGCAATTTGCTCGACGCCGGGGTCGACGGCATGTTCTACAAGGGCGCGTCGCTGGACGAGCTCTATCAAAAACTGCCGTTGATCCTGCGCGGCGGCCGCTACATCGCCGACCCGTTCCTCACGGCCATGCAGCAGCAAGACGCGGCGCAATCGCTGACGGCCCGCGAGCGCCAAATTCTGAATATGATCGTCGCCGGCAAAACCAATAAGGAAATGGCCGAACTGCTGTTTATCAGCCCCAAAACCGTCGACAAACACCGCACCAGCCTGATGACAAAATTGAACGTTCATTCGCTTGTCGAATTACTCGCCTATTC
>JBNLFT010000153.1:0-7041 GCA_050305675.1 Methylococcaceae bacterium | reverse complement strand
TAGTGCAAATAGTAATGCCGCTTTTGTGAAACATCCGGGCTAGAGAACCCCATCGCACGGGGCGTCTCCTAAAGCTAGTCCTCCGGCCGCGACGTCTTGAAGCGGGCCGCCGCGCCCACCAAGCCGACGACAAAAAAAGCGGTCCCGACCAGGGTAAAGCGAAGGTTCGGCTCCTCGATCGTCATGTCGTCGGTGGCGTACAACATGATGACAACGGCGACCGATCCCCAGGCGAGAAAACGCAACGCGGCTTGCAAAACGATTTTTCCCAATGCCTCGTCTTCCTCGGCCGGCGTGTCCATGCGGTAGCCGACGAAACCGCAGACCAAGGCCGGTAGTATGCCCCAGCGCATATGTTGAATGAAGCTGGCAATAAAATCGAAATGTTGTCGATGGTACAACGTCAATTCGAGAATGAGAGAGGAAACCGTGGTACTAACGACAAACCCCATGATCATCATGGTCATATAGAAACCGTAATAACGATCCGATTGTTCCTTCTGCCGTCTGAAGGCCAGCGTGCGGAAAATAAACACCAGCGTGATCGGCAGTACGTACAGCGGTATAACGTAAGCGATCCATCTCAGCGTGGTGTCGTCGAAGTGTTCCAACGGTTGGCCAGGATAGACGAAGGCGTTGTGCAGGAAAACCGAGAGCTCCCGTCCCAGTATGACGCCGACCGTGGTTGCGGCGGTAAACAACAACACATATTTGTAGGTATGTTTCAACCGCGCCTCGTGAACGTTGCCGCCGAGCTGTTTGACGGTGGACCACAACTCGTTCTCGCTGGCGCTGCCGAACACCACCAGACAAGCGAGCAAGCGGCAGAGGAAACCGGTCAGTTGATCCAGTTCCTTAATCAATTTTACCGTCTTCGTATAGTGCGGTTCGGCCTCCTTCCAAACCGCGATCTTTTCCGACATCCCGTTATAGGAAATACAGATCGTTCCCCATTTCAGCGAAGGCTCGTTGAAAAAACGGCGATACGACGACTGGTTGGCGTAACTTTGAATCTGATCGAACAACAGACTGTTGTGAGCCCATTTATACTCGACCGTGGCACTGGACTTGTCGAAATCGCCGGGGTCGATGCTGGCCACCAACAGCCGGTTGGCGATGCGGTCCTTCAAACTATCGTCAACCGCCGACAGCCGGGAAGTCAGCAATGCGTTATAGACTTCCACCGCCTTGGTCGGAATGGCGAACGCGTCGTGGATGCTGTCCCGGAAAAAAAGCAACGGGTTGAATTTGCTTTCCCAGGCGATAAAAAACAGGAATATGCCGGCGGCGATCAGCGGAATCAGCGTGTTCCTGTCCAAACCGTTCAACAGATTGACGATTTCCTGAGAACGGAGATTCTTCACGATCAGCGTCACCAAAGGTTCCAGAGGCAGCCACTGCCACGTCAAGAGCAGATACAGCAACGCCATGACGGTGCAGTAGGACGCGATCCCAAGCCAGTACGTGCTGCGGCGGCTAAAGTATTCGGGTAGTGTGGGTTCGGCGCCTAATTGAATTCGGCGTTTCTGAAAAGACCGGTAGGCGAGATAAAAGGCCGCTCCGGTTCCAAGAAACTGCACCAAAAAGTTAATCAATAATTCGGCGCTCATCATCAAGCTGCTCCTAGTTTCTTTTTTGTTGAGGTTTAGAGTGTTGAACGGGATCGATTCCGCCCGATTATTGCACTGCAGACGCGGCCGCAGCCTTTTTTAAGCTGCCTATCTTCAAGGATTCGGCACTGCCCGGGAATGCGCTATCGAACGGCTGATCATATTATACCGGAGACGACGCCCCTTGGTTCCATCCGCGACGACATCGACTCGGTCTTTGTGGTCATTCGTGCCGCCGGCGCTCACAAGCAAAGCGCTTAAAGCCGCATCGATAACCGCTCAGCCACTAGCGAAAGCGAATTTCCCATTCGCTGCTGAAGCCGGCCGAGGTCGGCGCAATGCTGCCGTCGCTGTCGAGATAAAACAAAGCCGGAACGCCCTTAACGCCGTAACGTTCGGCGATTTCCGGCGCGAGCGCTCGCCTTCCAAGGTTTAACCGTCGCTGCGGGGTGGACGGCCGGTCGCCAAAGCGCCGTTTATAAATAACCGAGCGCCGAAGATGAAAAACATGACTGCCAGGTAAACCAATGTTTTCTTGACCATTACAGCCCCAACATCAGACTTTGGCCGTATCTTTTCAGCCACCGCCTGCGATCTCGGTAATCGGGCAGATGATCCGCCACCAGATCCCAAAAGGCGGACGAATGATTGCGGTGACGGATATGGCAAAGCTCGTGCACGACCACGTATTCCATGACATCCGGCGGCGCGATGATCAGCAACCAATTCAGGTTGATATCGTTGTTCACGCCGCAACTGCCCCAACGGCTTCTTTGCGTCTTAACCCGCAGCGAACGCGGCGCGAGCCGGTATTTTTCGCTGTGCAGGCTAATATAACGCAATCCTTCGGCCTTGGCTTGCCGTTTCATCCACTCGGTCAGCGCCGCACGAATGCGATCACTGTGATCGGCGGCCGCAGGGTCGGGGCTATGAACGATAAATCCCTGCGCTTCGGTAAATTCGATTCTGATCCGGCGCACAGCAGCCAACCTGACCGTCATCGGGAAATATTGCCCCTTGAACGGCACCTTGACGCCGTGCCGATAGTCCGCCGGCGCCATTTTGCCGATGCGGTCGCGTCGCCGCTGCATCTTCCCGACCGCGGTACGAATCCAATCCCGTTGCGCATACACGAAATCGTGTAGTTGGTTTTCGGCAATCTGTGGCGGTGCGACCACTTCGATTTTATCGCCGGTTACGACGATGCGTGCCCTGCTGGCGCGTTTGCTACGGCGGATTTGATACTCGAAAGGCAGGGTTTTGCCGACGATCTTGCGAAAAAAGCGTTTCAAAACGACTGTTCCAGCATACGTTGTTTGAGTTGCGACCATAGGTCCAGGCGCTCGGCGTCGCCCACCCGGCGGTCATGTCCGCGCTGTTTCGCCAGCCACAGTCCGACCCCGTTAAAACTGTATACCGGCAACAGGTCGGTCCGCCGGTCGGCCGGTTCAATAGTCGGAATCAGGTTGTCCAGCACCATCGGCACCGCGCGGGGAGCGGCGAAATAGGTCAATACCATGTGCGCCTGATTGAGTCGTATCGCCTTGACGTAGGTCAGACGCATTTTGTCTTCCGGGACACCCAGCTCCTTCAGCGTGAAATACTTGGCGATGCTATAGTCCTCGCAATCGCCGGCGCCGCGCGCCAGAAACTCCAACGGCGTCGCCCAGTAATCCAGCCGTCCCCACAAATCGGCGTCGTCCACGAAGCGGATGCGGCGGTTGAAGAAATCGTTCACCTTTAACAATTTCTCCCGTTCCGGCAGATTTTTCGCGGTCCGCATCAGGTCTTGCCATTCCAGCACCCTTTCCACCGCCGGTTCGCCGTATTTCCGGCGCAAGCTCTCCAACAATGCCTGACTGACCTCGAGGGTCGCCGACACGGCAAAAACCCAGAGCAGCCCGAACAAGAAGAGGCTCGGTCTGAATCGTTTACTAGCGGCTGGCACCCGTGATTCCCATTCCCTTCAGGATCGCACAATCGTCGTCGGCCGCGACATCTTCGGCAAATAGCGTGATATTCAATAATTCGCTGACTTCTGCCAGGGTTCGGACGAATTCCTGTTTTTTCAAGTCCTGATCGATATGTTGCCCGATCTCTCTGGACAAGCGGATAAAGTCGGGCCGTAGCGTTTTGCACAACGACACCGACATCGATTGGGGATCGAGGCGTTTGATAATGACTTTCGCGCCCAATTCATGCACAAACTCGATAAAGGCCCGGTAAACCTCTTCTTCTTTGGCAACGGCGTAGGCCGTCAAACTGAAAACGAGCCGGACGGCCTCGGGCGGCCGGTTTTTCAACTGTTTGCCCAACCAAAAACGGAAATCAGGACTTTTCACGGTCCGCGTGGACAGGTTTACCGCCAGGGCGGAGCCGTCCCGCTGTTGGCGTAACCGGCTTAACACCTGCTCGGTCACTTGGGTTTCCAGCGCGACGATTTTGGCGAATTTCTCGGCGACGGAAATAAAGGTCGCCATCGCGATCGGTTCGCCTTCGGCGTCATAGGCGCGGGTAAACGCCTCTTCCATCAGCAGGCTGTCGTCGTACAGACTGGTGATCCGGCAGATATATTCCAACTCGTAGCGTTTCGAATCGATGCATTCGAACACCAGATCCTTCCATGCCGCAACGTCCCTTGCCGGCTTGCGGCTGGTTCTGATGAAATAACCGTTGTTGCCGATGATTTTAGCCTGTTCGTAAGCCTCGTAGGCGGCTTCCAGCAAAGCGTCCTCGCTGGTGAGCGCGCAATAAGGCGCAACGCCGATATGGGCGATGTCGCGTTTTTGATAACGCCGGGCGAACGCGGCGAATTCGGAGCTCAGTTGCTCGGCGAAGTCCCGTGCCTGACTAAAATCAATCCCCTTCAATAACATGACGAATTCGGCCCCGTAAAATCGATAACAATTGGCAGCGTTTTCCGGCAGTCGGCGACAGGCGTTTTCCAACAGGCCGGCAAAATCCTGAATATAACGGTCGACCATCTCGTAGCCGTGTTCGTTGACAAAGCTGGTCAGGCTGTCCAGCTTGACTATATAAATATATGCTTCTGAATCTTCGATGAACAAATGCCGCAAATCGGTTTGAAACACCTCTTTTTTGTGCAACCCGGTCAAATCGTCGCGCAAAATCTGATCGCCCATGTGTTTCAGCTTCACTTGCAGCTTATCGATCACGGCCGCCACCTTGGTCGACATGCTGTTCATCGCGCGGGTCAGATTTCTGACTTCGGTGGTCCAGGGAGTGCTGTCGATAGTCTCGAAATGGCCGTCGGCGATGGTCACCGCCAGTTGCTCGAGTCGTTTTAACGAGCGCAAGGCCATGCGCAAGGCGATCAATAGCAGAATCAGCGCCGCCGCGAACACCGCGGCCGAGTAATAGAACGCACTTTTCACCTGTTGGTACAGTTTGCGATAGGCGTATCCGGGATTGACCGTTACCGATATGCTGCCGGTTAGTTGCCAGCCGGTGCTGATTTCGCTGCGGCCCTTGGCCAGACTCATCGGCAGCAGTTCGATAAACCAGTCCGGTACGCCTTGGATGACGCGGTCGTCGCTAAGCCGGACCAGAACCTCGCCGTCGACATTGAGCAGACTGATTTCCCGGTAATAACCGCGATCGAAGATCGCCTGAATCATCGTCGCCATGACCGGATCGTTCTCGTCTGTCAGGTAGGGGCTTAACGACAATCCCAGCGAGGTGGCGGTATCCTGAGCGTGCACCAGCGCCTCGCCCTCCAGATAGGCTTTGATATTCCTGACGCTCAGCGCGAAGTTGATACTGAATATCAGCAAAAACAACACCGAAACCAGAATGACCAGTTGTTTCGATAAAGACATGACGACCGCCGGGAAAATTTATTGATTGATCATATGGCTGGCCAATTGTCCCAGCGCCAGACGCAGATTGCCGCGCAATGCTGGGTCGGTCTCGATTTCGTCCAGCGCCTTGTCCATGCACAGCATCCACTGATCGCGTTCCTTTTGGCCGATGGCAAAGGGAAAATGCCGTTGCCTCAGCATCGGATGGCCGAATTCCTCGATAAACAAATTCGGACCGCCCAGCCAGCCGGATAAAAACTTGAAGAGTTTGTCTTTGGCCGTCGCCAGACTCTTGCCGTGTAAGTTTCTTACGTCTTCGGCTTCCGGCAACGTGTCCATGAAAAAATAAAAGCGGTCGACCAGGCTTAATATCGCCCGCTCGCCCCCCATTAATTCATAGGGAGTCTTTGGATGTTCTGCCATACCGTACCAATCGTTTTTCTAAGCCGCCATTGTACCCGTTAATGAGCGGGCGTTCACCGTCGATAAGGGGACCGAAGAAGTGGAAAACGCCGAGCAAAATCCTCCCCGGCTACCGGCGTTCGCCGCAAACAGGGATTCGACGCCTTCAAGGCGCACAAGTCGTAGTAGTCGTCGTTGCAACGCTGGCCGCGCTTGCGGTCGTCGGTAGCATATCGGGAATAGCAGGAGGTACTGCGCTGAACCACGCAACCGAGGGCGGATGGAGCTTAAAAAGGGGCAGCAAGCGGCGGCATTAATCCCTGAAATGTACTTCAGTCCAACAGAATCCTCGGTTGCCGGCACTAGCGCTCGGCAAATGCCGCCGCAACCTTCGCGGGTGGGCACGGACGCGCTAACCGACTCCGCCCCGTTAGCCCCAATAACCCCGCACTAATCGCCGCCCGCGAAGGCTAACCAGGATTTACCGATTCAACAACTCCGTGAGTTCCTCGCGTCCAATGACTTCCCGCTCCTGCAACAAATCGGCCAATTGGTCCAACACCTTGCGTTGGTTAGTCAGGATATCGCGCGCCCGCTTGAGCGCTTCGTCGATCAGCGATTTGATCTCGCTGTCGATCAATCGCGCCGTTTCCTCGCTATAATTTCTCTGCTCGGCTTCCTCGGTCGGAAGAAATTGCAACTGCTGGCGCTTGCCGTACGTCAACGGCCCCAGCTTTTTACTCATCCCCAGATAGCAGACCATGTTGCGGGCGATTTCGCTGGCTTTTTCCAAATCGTTCTGAGCGCCGGTTGACACCGAACCCAACACGAGTTCTTCGGACACGCGTCCGCCCAGCAAGATAGCCAGTTGGTCTTTCAGCTCTTCGTCGGTAGACAGGAATTTTTCCTCGACCGGCAGTTGCAGGGTGAAACCCAATGCCGAAACGCCGCGAGGAATGATCGAAATCTTATGCACCGGTTGGCCGGTCGGCACCTGTTCGGCAACCAGGGCATGGCCCGCTTCGTGATAAGCGACCCGACGTTTTTCGTCCGGAGTCAATGCCCGGTTCTTCTTCTCCGGGCCGGCAAGGACACGGTCGATCGCCGCTTCGAAGTTATCCATCGTCACCTTGTCCTGATTGTGCCGAGTGGCCATGATCGCCGCCTCGTTGGCGATATTGGCCAGATCGGCGCCGACCAAGCCCGGC
>JBNLFT010000152.1:0-7063 GCA_050305675.1 Methylococcaceae bacterium | reverse complement strand
GATGTTGCGGTCGATGTCGCAAGCCGTTTATAGCCCGGAAAGCAAAGGACATTTCGGTCTGGCGCTCGACGCCTACACCCACTTCACTTCGCCGATTCGGCGTTATCCCGATTTATTGGTGCACCGGGCGATCCGGCATTGTTTGCAGGGCAAGAAACCGGAAGCGTTTCATTACGGATTTCCGGACATGGTGGTGCTCGGCGAGCACTGTTCGGCCAACGAACGGCGCGCCGACGAAGCGACCCGCGACGTGATCACCTGGCTGAAGTGCGAATACATGCTGGACAAGGTCGGCGACGAATTCGGCGGCCTGATTTCCGCGGTGACCGGTTTCGGTTTGTTCGTCGAATTGCAGGAAATTTACGTCGAGGGTCTGGTGCATATCTCGACGCTGCCGCAGGATTTCTTCCATTTCGACGCCACCAGCCATCAGTTGCATGGCGAACGAACCGGCATGCGCTACCGCCTGGGTGATCAAGTCAAAGTCAAAGTGGTACGGGTAGACCTGGACGAAAAGAAAATCGACTTCGAGCTCGTACAAACGGTCAAGCGGAATACCGCCAAGAAAAAAGTCGCGGCCGGGAAAGGCGCCAAGGGCAATAAGAGAAGCAAGAAGCGCTGATGAGTTTTACCAAGTTATTCGGCATTCATGCCGTTCAGGCGGCATTGGACTACTCGGCCGACAAAATACAGCGCGCATGGATCGATTCCCAGCGCGACGACAAGCGTTTGCAACAAATTGCCGGTGACTTGGCCGATTTGGGGATTTCGATCGAGAAGAGCGAGCGCAAGAAGATGGACCGCCTGGTGGACGGCAAGAATCACCAGGGAATCGTCGTCGAGATCGAAATGCCTTCCGTGCGGAGCGAGCAACAGTTGAAGCAGGCCATAGCCGCATTAGACGACATGCCGTTGTTGTTGGTGCTGGACCAGGTTCAGGATCCGCACAACTTGGGAGCCTGCCTGCGTACGGCCGACGCGGTTGCGGCGCACGGCGTTATCGTGCCCAAGGACAATGCTGTCGGAATCACGCCGACGGTGTGCAAGGTGGCCAGCGGCGCGGCGGAAACGGTGCCGGTATACCAAGTCACCAACTTGGCCAGAACATTGCGTTGGCTGAAGGAGCAAAACATCTGGATTGCCGGGAGCAGCGGCGCGGCATCGCAATCGATATTCGAAGCCGATTTGAACATCCCACTGGCGGTAGTGATGGGAACCGAAGGCACCGGGATGCGCCAATTGACCGAACAGCAATGCGACCTGTTGCTGAAAATTCCGATGTCGGGGCAGGTGGAAAGTTTGAACGTTTCGGTTGCTGCCGGTGTGATCCTGTACGAGGCCTTCAGGCAGAGGACGATGCGGCAATGATAAAACCAATAACCGGACCGGCTGTAGTGATGGACTGGTACCGCCGATTATAAACCGGTAACTCGCGGCGCAAAGGACGGCCTATCAATCCGCCTCACCGACGATGAAAAAATTGTTGTTCCTCTACTGTACTTTACTCGTTTCCGGCAGCGCTGAGGCCGATTCCTCTCCGCAATCCATCGCGTTGAGCTGCCGTAATTGTCATTCGAGTTTCGGATCGGCGGTCCCCGACATCAATGGCTTGACCGCAGACGAAATAAGGCAGGCCTTACTGGATTTCAAATCGGGACGTCGCGAGTCGACGGTTATGGGACGGCTCGCCAGGGGATTCAGCGATCGGGAAATACAAGCCGCTGCGAAATGGCTTGCGGTGCATAGGCGATAACCGTGGTTTCGAGACGAGATTTTATCAAGTTCGGAGCGACGATCGCGGCATCGGGTCTGGCTGGTTGCCGCCCCGGCGATGTCAAGCGTCCGGCTAAAGCCCGCGTGGTCGTGATCGGCGGAGGTTTTGGCGGAGCCACCGCAGCGAAATATATTCGCCTGTTGGACGGTTCGATTAAGGTGACGCTGATTGAACCGAAAACGCGTTACATTACTTGCCCGGCCAGCAACTGGGTATTGGGCGGTCTGACCGATATCGAATCGCTTGCCCGCAGCTACCGTGATTGGGCTGCTCGCTACGGTATCGAGGTCGTTCACGAACGGGTTACCGAAGTCGATCACGAACGGCGCGCGGTTCGTTTGGGCCGGGGCGAAACCGTCGCTTACGACCGCTTGATCATGGCGCCGGGCATCGATTTTCGTTGGGAGGACATCGACGGCTACGACGCCTCGGTGGCCGACTTTATCCCGCATGCCTGGCAGGGCGGGCGGCAGACTAAGCTACTGTTCGACCAGGTGCGGGCGATGCCGGAAAACGGTACCATCGTGATCGCCGCACCGGGCAATCCGTTCCGCTGCCCGCCCGGGCCTTACGAACGGGCCAGCATGCTGGCCCATTATTGCCGGCAACACAAGCCGAAAGCCAAGATTTTGATCGTGGATCACAAACGCGGATTTTCCAAGCAAGCGCTGTTCGAGCAGGGTTGGGCGCGGCGGTACGGCTACGGGACGGACCATAGCCTGATCGAATGGCAATCGATCGCCGACAACCCGGTCGTCGCGTTGGCCGCGAAAAGCAGGAGTTTGGTGACCGATTTCGGCGACAGGATCAAGGCCGACGTGCTGAATCTCATTCCCGCGCAACGTGCCGCCGCCATCGCCCGTCAAACCGGGCTGACCGAAGCCGGCGGCTGGTGTCCGGTGCACCCGGGCAGCGGCGAGTCGACTCTACTACCCGGCATCCATGTCATCGGCGATGCGGCAATCCAGCAGCCGATTCCCAAATCGGCCTTCGCCGCCAATTCCGAAGCCAAAGTCTGCGCGTTGGCCGTGGTCGATCTATTGAATCAACGCCAGCCGCAAACGCCGGCCTGGATCAATACCTGTTACAGTCTGGTCGCACCGGATTACGGGATCTCCATCGCCATGGTCTATAAACTGAATTCGGCCGGAGAAATCGCGCCGGTCGAAGGCGCGGGCGGGGTATCGGCGCATACCGATTTGCAGTCGTTGTACATGGAGGCCCGCTACGCCAGGGATTGGTACGACAGCATCACCGCCGATACGTTTACTTGACGCTTTCGACCGTCGCCGACCGCGACGTATCGGAAGGTTAACCGGAATACGGATCTGCGGGCGCAAGTCGGGGCTCATCCGCGGCGCTTGGCTGCCGCCGTTTCCGTGTCTCTTGCCCGCAGGGCTTCTAGCTTTTCCTTGATCTTGATTTCCAGCCCGCGATCCACCGGGCGGTAATAGCGGCGGTTTCCCAGCGCCTCGGGCAAATACGTTTCGCCGGCCGCGTAAGCGTCTTCCTCGTCGTGGGCGTAACGGTAGTCCTTGCCGTGTCCCAGCTGTTTCATGAGTTTGGTCGGCGCGTTCTTCAGGTGGATCGGCACGTCCAGCGAGCCACTCTCCCTGGCATCGCCCAGGGCCACCTTGTACGCGGTATAAACGGCATTGCTCTTCGGTGCGCAGGCCAGGTAGACGACCGCCTGAGCCAGCGCCAACTCGCCTTCCGGGCTGCCCAATCGCTCGTAAGCGCGGCAGGCGTCCAAGGCGATCTGAAGGCCGCGCGGGTCGGCGTTGCCGATATCCTCGGAGGCCATGCGGACCACCCGGCGGGCGATATACAACGGATCGCAGCCGCCGTCTATCATCCGGCAAAACCAATATAACGCGCCGTCGGGGTTGGTGCCTCGCACCGATTTATGCAGTGCCGAAATCTGGTCGTAAAACATGTCGCCGCGTTTGTCGAAACGGTTCAGTTGGCCTTGCAACACTTCGTCCAGCACGTTCAGCGTGATCGTCTCCTTGCCGTCTACGGTTTCGCACAGGTCGGCGCAAATCTGCAGAATGTTTAGGCAACGCCTGGCGTCGCCGTCGGAGGCCTTGGCGATCAGTTCCAGCAGTTGGTCGTCGATGACCAGCGACTTGTTGCCGAGTCCTTTGGAGGGATTATCCAGGGCATTCTTCAGCAGTCCCTTCAAGGCGTCGAATTCGAGACTTCTCAGCACATAAACCCGCAGCCTCGACAACAGCGCGTTGTTCAGCTCGAACGAAGGGTTTTCCGTCGTGGCCCCAAACAGCTTGATCGAGCCGTCTTCGATCGGTGCCAGCAGCGAATCTTGCTGGCTTTTGGAGAAGCGGTGGATTTCGTCGATGAACAGGATGGTTTCGATCCCACGCGATGCTTTCTGGTTTTTGGCGTCGTTGACGGCGGCGCGGATTTCCTTGACGCCGGCCAGAACCGCCGACAATTCGATCAAGTGGGCACGGGAGGCTTGGGCGATGATTTTGGCCAGCGTGGTTTTGCCGACCCCGGGCGGTCCCCAAAATATCAGGGAATGCAGTTTGCCGCTGTCGATCGCGGTCCGCAGCGACTTGCCGGGCGCCAGCAGATGCTCCTGACCGATGAAGTCGTCTATGGTGGCGGGGCGCATGCGCGATGCGAGCGGGGCGAATTCGTCGTCGGGGTCGGAAAACAGGTCGTTCATGGAATAGTTTGGCTCGGGGAAGTCCGTCGGCGATTGCCGTTTCCCCGCCATTGTAGCGTAAAGTGGCGGAATGGTTTATTCGGGCGTCGGATTCGCGCTTTCGTTGGGCCGGCGTAAATATGTTAGAAAAAATACTGGTTTTTCTATAAAATTGCACCCATTTTATTCATTCCTACGCACAAATCCATGGATTTAAAATTTCTTGATTTTGAACAGCCGATTGCCGAGCTGGAAGCAAAGATAGAAGAGCTTCGTAAAGTGGAGTTCGATAACGACATCAATATCTCCGACACCTTGAAACAGTTGGAGCACAAATGCGAAATGCTGACCGAGAGCATTTTCAGCAACCTATCGGACTGGCAAATATCTCAATTATCCAGGCACCCCGGCAGGCCCTATACGCTTGACTACGTGCGGTTGATGTTTTCCGATTTCCATGAATTGCACGGGGACCGCGCCTATGCCGACGACCCTGCCATCGTTTGCGGGCTGGCGCGCCTCGAAGGCCAACCGGTCGTCATCATCGGCCATCAGAAAGGTCGCGATACCAAGGAGAAGATTTACCGAAATTTCGGCATGCCGCGCCCGGAGGGGTATCGCAAGGCCTTGCGCGTCATGAAATTGGCCGAACGCTTTAAATTGCCGATTATTTGCCTGATCGACACCCCGGGGGCTTATCCCGGAATCGGTGCCGAGGAGCGCGGGCAGAGCGAAGCGATCGCCCGCAATCTTTTCGAAATGTCCAAATTGCGCACTCCCGTTATTTGTACGGTGATCGGTGAAGGCGGGTCGGGCGGCGCATTGGCGATCGGTGTCGGCGACCGGTTGATCATGATGGAATACAGCACCTATGCCGTTATTTCGCCTGAAGGCTGTGCGTCGATACTCTGGAAAAGCGCCGATAAGTCGCAGTTGGCCGCCGAAGCGATGGGGATCACCTCCGACCGAGTGCGGGAGCAGGGTTTTCTCGACGAAGTGGTCAGGGAGCCGTTGGGGGGAGGGCATCGCGATTTCAACAAGACCGCATTGAACCTGCGCGAGGCGTTGCTGCGGCACATGGACGAATTGCGGGTCGAAGCCCAGGACATGGACAAATTGTTGGAAAAACGCTACCAGCGTATTATGCGCTACGGCTCCTTCAGCGAAGAGCCGGTAAAATAACGCCTTGGCGGTTTTAAGCGGAATCCGAGAAGGCCGATTCGATCGGCCTTTTTTCGTTGTTTGCGGCATACCGGCAACATGAACGAATTAACCCCTGGCCTGATTGCGGCGAAACTGCCCGCTGCTGCCAAGACCCTGTTCGTCGCCTACAGCGGTGGCGTGGATTCGACCGTATTGTTGCATCTGTGTGCGAGCGATCCCGAGCTTCGTCGGAAGTCGGTAGCGGTATACGTACACCATGGCTTGCAACGGGATGCGGATGCGTGGGCCGAACACTGCCGGCGGATCGCCGGTCACCTGGGGGTCGGTTTTCAAGAGCTGCGGGTCGATGCCAAGCCTCGCAAGCGACAAAGCCCTGAAGAGGCGGCAAGGGAGGCGCGTTACGCGGCCCTACGGCGCGTTGTGCGGAGAAAAGACGTGTTACTGGTCGCGCAGCACGCCGAGGACCAGTTGGAAACGGTGCTGCTGCAGTTGTTCCGCGGCGCGGGCGTCTTTGGCCTGGCGGCAATGCCGGAAAGTGTGTCGTTCGGGAACGGGGTCTTGCTGAGGCCGATGCTGGCGCTCGATAAAGCGAGCATTTTGCGTTATGCCGATGCGCACGGTCTGGATTGGGTGGAGGATCCGAGCAACCGGGCACTCGATTACGATCGCAACTATCTGCGCAATAAAATCATCCCTCTGTTGAAAGAACGCTGGCCGGCGCTCGATAAAACGGTGTCCCGTAGTGCCGGCCACTGCGCCGAGGCGGCCGGTTTGTTGTCGGAGCTCGCCGACGATTTGCTGGCCCGGCATTGCGATCGACGCGACCAATCCTTATCGATCGAAAGTTTGACCAAGCTCGATGCGGGACGCCGGAATATGCTGCTGCGCCATTGGTTCGCTGGCAACGGACTGAAGCCTCCCGGTGCGACGGTGTTGCAGTCGGTCATGCGCGATGTCGCCGGTGCCCGGGCCGACGCCGATCCGGAATTACGCTGCCAAGGGCGGTTGATCAAACGCTATCGAGGAAGGTTGTATTGCCTGCCCGGAAATAGTTTATTGCCTGATTCGATTCTGTCCTGGCCCAAGGAGGTCGATAGTCTGAGTCTGAACAACGGATTCCGTTTGCGGGCGACTGCCGCGCAAAGCGGGTTACCGCTCAGGTTTTGGGAGGCCGCCGAGGTAACGGTCGGATTCAGACAAGGCGGCGAAATGCTTCGCCTGCCGGGACGTGCCGGCCGCCACAGCTTGAAAAAGCTGTTTCAGGAGGAGGCGGTGCCGCCATGGCTGAGGAAGGTGGTGCCGTTGATTTATCTGGACGGGCAGTTGGCGGCCGTGGCGGGCTATTGGCTGGCGGCGGAATTTTACTCCGACGCCGAGCCTTGTTTGCGAATTTGGTGGGAGCCGGATTCGGATTAATAAAAAAGGAAATGCTTTGCCAAAACTGCTAAAATTCC
>JBNLFT010000151.1:0-7068 GCA_050305675.1 Methylococcaceae bacterium | reverse complement strand
TACCAATGGGACGACTGGGAACTCCGGTCGCACACGTTGGCTCTGGCCTGGTACCAGAATCTGCCCTTCGGCGTCATGCTGAAACCGCAGATCCGCTACTATTCGCAAACCGCCGCGGAATTTTACGCGCCTTATTTTCTGGCACCGCGTGCGGACGGCCATTACTCGAGCGATTACCGGTTGTCGGCCTTTGGAAAATTCAGCGGAGGGCTGACCGTCAGCAAGCAATTCGCCAAAGGTTTTACGGTGACCGGCGGCTTCGAGTATTTTGTCCAGAAAAGCTCGCTCGGGCTCGACGGCGATGACAGCGCCAGTTTTGCGGATATCGACTCCTACCTGTTGACGGCCGCATTGGACGTTAACCTGTCCAGGCTGGGGCGCGGATTGACCGACCGTCACCTGGCACATAACCACCGTCACGGCGGCCATCCGCCGGCCGGCATTATGTACGGACATATGCTCGATAAGGCGGGCGATTTCATGATTTCGTATACCTACGGCCATGCGGAACGAGCCGAAACGTTTCAGCACGGCACGCGCACCGGGATCGGCGATCAGGAGCTGGTCGCTGCCGCCTGTCCGGGCGGGGTCTGTGAGTTCAAGGCGGCATCGATGCGCATGGACATGCATATGGTCAATTTCATGTACGCGCCGACCGAATGGCTGAATTTAATGGTCATGCCGCAATTCGCCTATATGAAAATGGATATGGATCCGTTGCCCAGCACGACGGTAACCGAAGGGGGATACCACGAGAACGTGGGGCTTGGCGATACCGTCATGTCGGCGTTGGTCGAGTTGTTCGAAAACGATTCCCACGAGGTTCATCTGGGGATAGGCGTGAGCGCGCCTACCGGCAGGGTAGACGTCACTTTCGACGGTTTTATCAACGACAGCAGCCAGTTGCAAAGTTACGGCATGCAGCTTGGAAGCGGTACTTGGGATTTGAAACCTAGCCTGACCTATAACGGGCACGCGGGACGCTGGTTTTGGGGGGCGCAACTGAGCGGGACCAAGCGCCTGCAGAGTCGAAATTCGCAAGGTTACGCGCTGGGAGACGAATTTTCGGGGTCGCTGTGGAGCGGGTTCCGGGTTTCGGATTGGCTGTCGTTCAGTCTCCGCAATCAATATACGAATATAGGGAGCGTGCGCGGCCGGGCGCCGAGGATGTTCCATCAAGTCGATCCGGACGATAATACCGACACTCCGCAACTGACGACCAACTTAAGCGAGGGCAATTACGGCGGAAAGTTTTGGGACATCGGGCTGGGCGTGACGTTCTCCGTGCCCGGCGGCGACCTGGCCGGGCATGCCCTGAGCGTGGAATGGTTGCAACCGGTGGTTCACGACGTCAACGGCTATCAGTTGGAACGCGACGGTACGTTACTGGTTCGCTGGGGGTACGCGTTTTAATCGGCTGTTGTTAAGCCGGGCTAAAAAATTCGCCGTTATGATTGCAACTGCAGCAGATGCCCGGGGAACGACGATTTTCGTCGACGGCCGGCTATAACGCGGCTGGCGCACCGACGGTGCCGCGGTTAGGCCAGACCGCATTTATCTAACATCATTCTGTAATAATCCGAAGCTATAGTTCTTAGCTTTCCATTTTTTTCAGCTATGGATTTTCTAACCCAAAAAAATTTAACCTATTTCGCTTCTTTTTGTTTGGTCGCCGCGTTGTTGGGGCTGGAGTTCAGCGAGGCCCTGCGCCATATGGTCGGAAGCTGGGGAAAGGACGAGTACAGCCACGGTTATCTGATCCCGGCGATTTCGTTTTGGTTCGTGTGGAAAAATTGGAAAGCGGTGAGCCGAACCGTGGGTCGGGGCAGTTGGTTCGGCGTCGTAATCGTGCTGGTCGGGCTTGCGGTCGGCCTGATGGGCGAGTTGGCGACCCTATACGTGGTAACCGAATACGCCTTTCTGGTAACCTTGTACGGCTTGAGCCTGTCGTTGCTGGGCTTTAAGGGAGTGCGTCTGATTTGGTTTGCGCTCGCCTATCTGTTTTTCATGATTCCGTTGCCCAATTTTTTGTACAACAATTTGTCCTCGCAATTGCAATTGTTGTCCTCGCAAATCGGGGTCGCGATTATCCGCCTGTTCGATATCAGCGTATTTTTACAGGGCAACGTGATTGATCTCGGCAGCTACAAGCTGCAGGTCGTGGACGCTTGCAGCGGGTTGCGATATCTGTTTCCGTTGACCAGCTTCGGTTTTTTGTGCGCGTACCTGTTCCGCGCCAAGTTCTGGATGCGGGCCGTGGTGTTTTTGACCACGTTGCCGATCACGGTTCTGATGAACAGTTTCCGCATCGGCGTGATCGGTATATTGGTCGAATATTGGGGAATCGAGCAGGCCGAGGGCTTTTTGCATGAATTCGAGGGCTGGATCGTCTTTGTCGGCTGTCTCGGAATCCTGTTTGCCGAAATGTGGTTGTTGGTGCGCTTCCTGATGCCGGGCAAACGGTTTTCCGAGGTCTTCGTGGTCGACCCCGTTGTCCCGCCGCCGGCGCTAGGGGATGACTTGCGGCATGGCACCGCCGGCGGCCGTTCCGATAACGGTTCCCGGTGGCGGATCGCCCGGCCCTACGTCGCGGCCTGTATCGCATTGTTGGTAGCCGCTCCGCTCGCCGCGACAGTCGGTGAGCGGGAGGATTGGGAACCGTCCAGGCACCGTTTCTCGACCTTTCCGCTGCAAATCGAAGGCTGGAAAGGAGAAGAAGTCGGCATGGGGCAGCAGTATATCGACGCCTTGAAATTCGACGACTATATCATCGGGAATTATTCGCGGGGCGGCAACGATTCGCCGGTTAATTTTTATGTCGCCTATTACGCCTCGCAGCGGAAAGGCGCCTCGGCGCATTCTCCGAAATCCTGCATGCCGGGCGACGGCTGGCGGATTGGCGATTTCGAGCAGCGCCGGATCAACACGCTTGCCTCGGGCCGAGGCGATGCTTTATGGGTAAACCGCGCCGTCATCAGCAAGGGTAACAGCAGGCAGCTGGTCTACTACTGGTTCCAGCAACGCGGCCGCATCATTACCAACGAGTATCTGGTGAAATGGTATTTGTTTTGGGATGCCTTGACCCGGCAGCGGACCGACGGCGCCTTGGTGCGTCTGGTGACCGGTTTGCCGGAAGGCGTCGACGTCGACGAGGCCGATAAAAAATTGGAGGCGTTTTTGGACGCCGTATTCCCGCGTTTGGAGACCTATATCCCCGGGTAATTTCAAGATCGACTCAATCGATGACCTTATTTTTTGTTTTTGTCGTTTCCGTCGCCGTCAGCATCGCCTTGATTCCGTTGCTGATGCGTTTTGCCGTCCGTCTGAATCTGTTGGACGAACCCGGCGGGAGGAAAGTGCATGCGGTGGCGATTCCGCGTTGCGGCGGGCTCGGCCTGGCGGTCGGAACCATAGCTGCGATCCTGCTCTACGTCCCGTACCGGCAGGAAGTCTTCAGTCTGATTTTCGGCGCGTCGGTCGTGCTGTTATTCGGCATACTGGACGACCGTTACGATCTGAGCTATCGCTGGAAATTCCTGGGGCAATTCATAGCGGTCGTCAGCGTGATCTACGGTGGGATCTATATCAGTTTCTTGCCGTTTTCGGATCTCGAGCCGAGCGCCGGCGTTATCGCATTACCGTTGACGGTCGTTTTTGCGATCGGCGTGATCAACGCGGTCAATCTGTCGGACGGTTTGGACGGGCTGGCGGCCGGCATCATGTTGATGACGTTCGCCGCCATCGCCTTTTTGGCGATCAATGTCGAGGGCGTTGCGGTGGCGGCGATGGCGTTGGCGGTAGCCGGCGGCATCGTCGGTTTTTTATGGTTCAACACGCATCCGGCGATGGTATTCATGGGGGATACCGGCAGCCAGTTCATCGGTTTCATGGCGGTTTTTCTGTCCGTGTTTTTGACCCAGAATGTGAATCAGGCGCTGAATCCGGCGTTGCCGCTGTTGCTGCTGGGCTTGCCGATACTCGACACGTTGACCGTGATGGTGCGGCGGATCCGCGCCGGACGCTCGCCTTTTTCGCCGGACAAGACACACATCCATCACCGGTTGATGGAATACGGCTTTACCCACGCCGAGGCGGTGGGTACGATCTATGTCGTGCAAGGCGTCTTTTTGGCCTGCGCGCTGGCGTTCCGCTATGCGTCGGATTTTGTCGTCATCGGAACCTATCTGCTGATCTCGGCATCCATTCTGCTCTTTTTCTACTGGGCAGGTAAGAGCAAATGGCGATTTCATTCCTCCGAGGCGCTGAACGACAGACGCGGCTCTACGATCTGGCGTAGCGATCGGCTGTTTCGGTTTTGCAGGCATTACATCAATGTCTCCCTGGCGCTGTTCTTGGCAAGCCAAATGGTTTGCCTGTTGCCCCGGTTGACGATGCTGCCGTCGGACATCTATTTGCTGATTCTGGGCGTGTTGTCGTTGTTTTACGTATTGCCACGGCAGATTCAGGATATTTGGGTGCGCTTCAGCATCTATATTTCGGCGATCTTCGCCGACGTCATGGGCAACGAGTTTCCGGAGATGGTGCTGCATACCCATTGGGCGGTCGATCTGTTTCTGGTTGCTCTGATCGTCGTCGTCTCGGTGGCGGTCAGGATTACCCGCAAGAGTAAATTTCGCATGACCACCCAGGATGTCTTGGTGATCTTGTTCGTTATCGCCAGCATTTTGCTGTTCGACGTCAAACTGATCGAGCATGTAACCTTCAAGCTGTTCTGCCTGGTTTATGCGTTGGAATATTTATTACACAGGGACGTCTACAGCTTTCGCTTGACCCGCTATTCGGCGGCGCTATCCGGCGTATTGATCATGGTGGTTGCCCTGCCCACCATCGCTTGACGCATGGTCGCCGGCGCCCGCGCTGCGATGAAGCGGATAACGCCTTGACGGTCAGGCCATGGCCGTGGATAGGAAGACCGAGAACGAGCGGAAACGACAACAAATAATTAATGAAAACCCGGTCGGGAATTCGCAAACGAGAGGAAAAAATGCAAGTAAACAAGGTTCTGCTGTGTTGGTTGGGATTGAGTCTGATGGGTTTGGCCGGTTGCGAAGGGGCCAAGGACCGCGAGGCCAAATATCTAAGTAAGGCTCAAGCCTATTTCGAAGAGAAAAACTACGACAAGGTGCGGGTCGAGCTGAAAAACGTCCTGCAAATCAATCCGAAAAATGTCGAAGCGCGCTATTTGAGCGCGCTGCTGGCCGAGCAAAACCAGGATTGGCGAAAAATGTTCGGCAATTTGTCGGCGGTCGTCGAGGCCCAGCCCGACCATTTCGACGCTCAGTTGAAACTGGGCAAACTATTCCTGTTCAGCAAGCAGGCCGACAAGGCGCTCGAAAAGGCGGAGCTGGTGTTGCAGAAGCGGCCCCAAGACGCCGACGCGTTGGCCCTGAAGGCGGCGATAGCCTATTCGGACGGCGACACGGGGGTTGCCAAGACGCTGCTAAAACAGGCATTGGCTGCGCAGGCGGGGCATCTGGATGCCTCCTTGTTGCTGATTAAACTGTTGGGCGACGAGAAAAACCTGAGCGAGGCCAAGGGCGTTTTGGAACAGGCGCTGGCCGCCCACCCCGACAAATTGCAGTTGTCGTTGATCAAAACCAAGATGTTGCTGGCGGAGGGTCAAACAGATCAGGCCGAAATCCTGCTGCAGGCATTGTTGCAACGGTTCCCGGACAATGAACCGCTTTACTACGACTTGGCTAAATTGTATGTGGCCGACAAAAAACTCGATCAAGCCGAACACGTGTTGAAGCAGCTGGTCGGCCAGTTACCGGATAAGGATCAGCCGAAGTACGTCTTGATCGACTTCTTGAGCCGCCAGCGCGGCAAGGAGCAGGCGGAAAAAGAGCTGGATGCCCTGATTCGCGACAATCCGGACAATTTCGGTTTCAAATTCGCAAGAATCGGTTTATATCGGGAACAACCGGATCGAGTCGGACGGATACTGGAGCAAATCATCGGCGACGATCCGATGGGGACAGCCGGCATCAAGGCCCGCAACAGACTGGCGCAGCTGTCGATGTCGCAACAGGACGAGGCGAGGGCCAGAAAGCTGGTGGAAGAAGTTATCGAGCTCGAATCGAGAAATACGGACGCCCTCTTGCTGAGGGCTGGGTTGGAAATGAAAGACCAGGATTTCGAAGCCGCGATCGCCGATTCCAGAACGGTGCTGAGGGACGATCCGGAGTCGGAGCGGGCGCTGATGATACTGGCATCCGCGCAGTTGAACAGCAAGAATTTCGAACTGGCGGAGGAAACGCTGGAAAAGGTGCTGTCGGTAAACCCGAAGAATTTTCCGGCGGCCAAGGATCTGGCGAGGATGCAGATCAGAAACAACGACGTAAACGGCGCGGTCGACTTGCTGGAGCGTTTGCGGCCTATGGCCAGGGAGCAGAAAGACCGGGATGTTGCGGTCATGTTGATCGACATTTACGGAAAGCGTCAGGAATGGGACAAGGCGGAAGCGATCGCCAACGAATTGCTGGAGCATTCGGATGCCAAGGAACTGCCGCACTATAAGCTGGCGCAGTTGTATCTTGGCCAGCAAAAGTATCGTGAGGCGATCGACGAATTCCGCAAGATCCTGCCCACCAATCCAACCGCTCCGGATGTGCTCGCCGGTTTGGTAAACAGTTACTTGGCGCTGAAGCAGGAAGGGGAAGCGGAAAAAATTCTCGACCAGACGCTGGCGGCGAATCCGGACAATCCGATCTTGCTGACGATGCGCGCCGAATTGCATCGAAATCTGAAACAGTTCGAGGATGCCGAGCGGCTGTTTAAGAAAGTCGTCAAGCTCAAGCCCCAGGCCGACTTGGGATACCGCAATCTGGCTTCGGTCTATTTAATGCAAAAACAGCTGGACAAGGCGATCGGGGTTTATCGCCAGGGATTGCAGGAAATTCCCGACAACCCCAGTTTATTGATGCAATCGGCCATTTTATACACGACGAAAGGCGAGTCCGAGTCGGCGATGGCGGCCTACGACAAATTATTGCAGGTGGTGCCGGACAATTTGTTGGCCGCCAACAATTTGGCTTCGCTATTGGC
>JBNLFT010000150.1:0-7070 GCA_050305675.1 Methylococcaceae bacterium | reverse complement strand
ATTCGTGATGTTTGTCCAACCTTCTTCGCCCGATTTTCCAGAAATTCCATTCCCTTCATGAAATATCCGGGCTAGCGGCGAAAATCCGTGTACACAGAGCCGCATAAAAAAGGAGGATAAGAATCCTCCTTTATTACGAGCCGGATGGTTGAAGCGACTTAATTAAAAGTCGTTCCCGCTTGTGCGGGGAGACGAGGCATTTTTTGCGCCGGGAATTCGCCGGTAAGCGCATTCAGGAAGGCGACGATATCGGCAGTTTCCTCGTTCGACAAATCCTTGCCGAGCTGTAATTTAGCCATCAATTTCACGGCCGTATCCAGCGATTTGACTTTGCCGTTATGGAAATAAGGCGCGGTCAACGCGATGTTACGCAGTGTAGGCACTTTCCAGAAATGCTCGTCCTCTTGTTTGCCCGTGACTTCGGCACGGCCCTTGTCTTTCTTGAAGTGGTATTGGGCTTCGAAGTAGCCGTTATCGTTCACCGGGAATTTTTGGAAGGTTCCCGGGCCGTTAAAGGCCGGTCCGCTGTGGCAACCGGTACAGCCCAGTTCGACCGCTTTGTTCATGCCGCGCACTTGCTGCTCGGTCATCGCCGACGTATCGCCCTTGACATATCTGTCATAAGGGCTGTTCGGAGTGATCAACGTTCTTTCGTAGGCCGCTATCGCCTTGGTTGCGTTGTCCTTGGATATCGAATCCTTGCCGAATGCCTTTTCGAACGCCGTTTTATAGCCTTCTATCGTTTTTAACCGGGCAACCACGTCGTCCCAGCTCTTCATGCCCATTTCGATCGGATTGGTGACCGGGCCTGCAGCCTGCTCCTCCAGACTGGCCGCCCGTCCGTCCCAGAATTGAACCTGATTGAAAGCCGCGTTCCACACGGTAGGCGCGCTACGGCCGCCAACCTGGCCGCCGACGCCGACCGATCCGCCGCGGTTGTCTTCACCGCCCAACATCGTGTTGTGGCAGGAGGCGCAGGATACGGTGCCGCTCGACGATAGGCGCGGGTCGTGATAGAGCATTTGACCCAACGCTACTTTTTCCGCGGTAGTCGGATTATCGGCCGGCGCCGGCGCGGTAGTCGGCAATGCTTCTGCGGCAACGACCGCCATGGAACCGGTCAACGCCAATGCGGTAACCAGTAATCGAATCTTAAACATACTCTCCTCCGGGTATTATTATTGTTAAACAAGCACTGCTGAATTGTAAGGGATGAGACCGGCTAGGTAAAACAAAAATGCGGCTGCGCCGGCTCCCGGACGACTCCATAATCAGCGCGCCAAGGCGGACGATTCCGCTCCAGCCGAATAGCGGTCGTTTCCGCGTTTCGCTCAGAAAATCCGGTCCCGCAGCCAGTAACCCAGGGCAAACAACGCGATCTGCAAGAACGTCAGTCCCCAAAAATAGAGCACGAACAGCATCACCTTGACCGGTTTTTCGACCCTTTTGCGCGCGCTGAAAAACCAGCCGCCGAGTCCTGCCAGCAGCAACATACCCAGCAAGGCGGCAATATAGTCATTCACCTAGGTTAATCCTTGGGCGGCGGCGGGGCCAATACTTCGCGGCTGCCGTTGCTTTCCGGGGCGCTGACGACGCCGGCCGCCTCCATATCCTCGATCATCCGCGCGGCCCGGTTATAGCCCACCTTGAACCGCCGCTGGACGCTGGAGATCGACGCCTTGCGCGATTCGGTGACGAACTGCACCGCTTCGTCGTACAGACTGTCCAGTTCCGCGCTGCCGCCGTCGCCGCCGGCAACTTCGCCGCTGTCGCTCCGTTCCTGGGTAATCTCTTCCAGATAATCGGTGGGACCGGTTTTCTTCAAAAATTCCACGACTCGATGCACTTCGTTATCGTCGACGAACGCACCGTGGGCGCGTTGCGGTATGCTGGTGCCGGAAGGCAGGAACAGCATATCGCCGTTGCCCAACAGCGTTTCCGCCCCGCCCTGATCCAGCACCGTCCGCGAATCGATACGCGAGGAAACCTGGAAGGAAATCCGGGTTGGGATGTTGGCCTTGATCAATCCGGTAAGGACGTCGACCGACGGCCGTTGCGTCGCCAGCACCAAATGGATACCTGCCGCCCGCGCTTTTTGCGCCAGTCGCGCGATCAACTCCTCCACTTTCTTGCCGACGATCATCATCATGTCGGCCAATTCGTCTATCACGATAACGATGCTGGGCAACGTGGTAAGGACCGGAAACTCCTCGTCTTCTTCCAACGGCCGCTCGAGTTGAAACAGCGGATCGCGGATCGCTTCGCCTTTCTTCTCGGCGTCCTTGATCAATTGGTTGAAACCGGTCAGATTACGCACGCCGACCTTGGACATTACTTTGTAACGCCGTTCCATCTCGGCCACCGCCCAGCGCAGCGCGTTCTGCGCATCTTTCATGTCGGTGACCACCGGGGTCAGCAAATGCGGGATTCCCTCATAGACCGACAACTCCAGCATCTTCGGATCGATCATGATCAGGCGGACGTCTTCCGGCCGCGATTTATACAGCAAGCTGAGAATCATCGTGTTGATCGCCACCGACTTGCCGGAGCCGGTGGTACCGGCCACCAGTACGTGCGGCATTTTGGCCAAATCGGACATAACCGGTACGCCGGCGATGTCCTTACCCATCGCCAGGGTCAAATTCGACCGCGATTTTTCGAAATGCTGCGACGCCAACAAATCCCTCAACGGCACGATTTCCCGTTCCTGGTTGGGAATTTCCAGGCCGATCACGCTTTTGCCTTCGATGACTTCGACCACCCGCACGCTGGTCACCGACAGCCCGCGCGCCAGGTCCTTCGCCAACCCGCTGATACGGCTGACTTTAACCCCCGCCGCCAACTGCAGTTCGAAGCGGGTGATCACGGGGCCCGGATGCACCGCGACCACTTCGGCGACGATATTGTAGTCCTGCAACACATCCTCGACTTGGCGCGACATCTCTTCCAGATCGGCCTGTGAATAACCTTTTACCTTGATGTCCCGTTTTTCCAGCAACGACAGCGGCGGCAACGCGCCGTTGAAGGATTCGCCGTCGAACAGGTCGATTTGCGCTTCCTTGCGTTCGCGCTCGCCGGTTTCCACCGCCTTCAGCGCCGGAGCGATTTTGACTTTCGGTTTTTTCTGCGGCTTGGCTGTTAGCGCGACCGGTTCTACGCGCCGCGAACCGTTATCCCGGTAACCGCGCCACCCGTCAACGCTTTTCCGATAGAGAAAGGCGCATAACGACAGCGAATACTTGCCGACGAAGTCCATCAGGGCAAACCACGACAAACCGGTAAACAGCGTGATGCCGGCCAGAAAAATGGCCAACAGCAGCAACGTGGCGCCCGACTCTCCGAGCATGATTACCAGCGCATCGCCGACTTCCTGGCCGAGCACGCCGCCGGTACTGCCGGGCAGTTCCAATTGGATACGCAACAGATGCAGATAAAAAATGGCGGCCCCGGAAATCAGGGTGGCGATAAAACCGGTCCAGCGAATGGCGAGCACGAATTTATTGCCTTTCAACGTGGCGCGGGTATAGACCAGGTAGCCGTGCCACAAAATCATGACCGGAAACAGATAAGCCATCAGACCGAAAAAACTGAGCACGAAATCCGACACCCAAGCACCGACGACGCCGCAGGCGTTGTTGATGTGCTGCATCGAACCGCTATGGGTCCAGCCGGCATCTTCATGGTCGAACGACACTAAGGCGATGAAAAAAAACAGCGCGCAACTGATGAAAGCCAGAAACGCCACCTCGCGCAAACCGCGCACGGTTTTTTCTTCGATAACTGCAACCATATCAAACAAAAAATAAAGTTAATAAAACATCATTATAGATGATTAACCATATATTTCACCTTAAATCGTAAAGCACTGATAAACGAACGTTTACGGATACCCTTCGACAACCGGCCGACATCCGCCCGCCGTACCCGGCGAAGACTATCGACCCGGCAGAACGCCCCCCGAGGTCGACCAATCGTCGCTCGGAACATAGCTCACAAACGCGTGTTCCCTGCGTAAACCCGGGTTGAAACCATTCCGTGCGAGCCTTACGGTTTAATCAAGTAACAATCCCTCGTATAATTGTCAACTTTACCCTACCTGCCAAATGGAGATGCCGTCGATGGCCGATGCAAAACATTGCAAACTTTTAATCCTCGGTTCCGGCCCAGCCGGATACACGGCGGCCGTGTACGCCGCGAGAGCCAACCTGAATCCGGTCATGATCACCGGCATGCAACAGGGCGGTCAATTGACCACCACAACCGAAGTCGACAATTGGCCCGGCGACGTCGAGGGATTGCAAGGACCTGATTTGATGGAAAGAATGCGTCAGCACGCGGAACGCTTCGAGACCGAGATCATTTTCGATCATATACACAGCGCAGACCTGTCCGCGCGCCCGTTTACGTTGACCGGCGACTCCGGAACCTATACCTGCGAAGCGCTGATCGTCGCCACCGGCGCATCGGCCAAATATTTGGGGCTGGAATCGGAAGAGACGTTCAAAGGCAAAGGCGTATCCGCCTGCGCGACCTGCGACGGTTTCTTTTACCGCAACAAGCCGGTGGCGGTCATCGGCGGCGGCAATACCGCGGTCGAGGAGGCGCTGTATCTGTCCAACATCGCTTCCCAAGTTATCGTGGTGCATCGCCGCGACAAATTCCGCTCGGAAAAAATTCTCTCCGACAAACTGCTGGAAAAATCGAAAAACGGCAACGTCGTCATCGAGTGGAACCATACGTTGGACGAAGTGCTCGGCGACGATATGGGAGTGACCGGCATGCGCATCAAGAGCACAGCCGACGGCGCGACAAAGGAAATCGACGTACATGGCGTGTTCATCGCCATCGGACATACGCCGAACACCGATATTTTTAGCGGACAACTGGAGATGGAGAACGGCTATATCGTCGTTAACAGCGGTCTCAAAGGCAATGCCACCGCAACTAGCGTAGCCGGCGTTTTCGCCGCCGGCGACGTGATGGATGCTCATTACAAGCAGGCGATCACTTCCGCCGGGGCCGGCTGCATGGCGGCACTGGATGCGGAAAAGTTCCTCGACGATCTGGCCGAAGCCTAAGCAAAGGCTTGGAGGGCGGCCATCGGGCCGTCCCCGGCTCCCTCAATGACGCTAACCGTCCTCGACCCGTACCGGCCCGAGCAACCGTTTCCCGACCCGGAAACCGCGCTACGCGAACCCGACGGCCTTTTGGCCATCGGCGGCTGCTTGTCCAGCCTACGCATCGTCAACGCCTACCGCCACGGCATTTTTCCCTGGTACAGCCCCGGGGAACCGATCCTGTGGTGGTCTCCCGACCCGCGTTTGGTTTTGTTTCCCGAACAATTGAAGGTGTCGCGCAGTCTCCAAAAGACGCTGCGAAAAAAGCACTTCGAAATCAGTTACGACCGGGCATTCGGCGACGTCATCGAAACCTGCGCCGCCCCGCGCCAGCGGCAGAGCGGGACCTGGATCACCGAGGAAATGAAGCAGGCCTATTGCCGCTTGCATCGCCAAGGCATCGCCCACTCGGTCGAGGCCTGGCAGGACGGCAAACTAGTCGGCGGCTTGTACGGCCTGGCCATCGGCCGCGTGTTCTTCGGCGAATCCATGTTTCACCGCGTGACCGATGCTTCCAAGGTTACTTTCGTCCATTTGGCGCGCAACCTCCTCGCCTGGAATTACCGATTGATCGACTGTCAGGTGCATACCGGCCATCTGGTCAGCCTCGGTGCGGTGGAAATTGCGCGTCCCGAATTCCTGCAGCGACTGCGGCAACTTTGTAACCGGGAGCCGGCCCGAGAAGCCTGGCTAAGGCCATGATTTCGATTCCGTTATTTCTGACCGAGCGGCACGACTGCAGCTATCTGTCGAACGAGGCGGCGCAAACGGCTTTCGTCCACCCGTCGTTTCCGCTCAATGTCGAGGTCTACTCGCGGCTGATCGAGCGGGGCTTCAGGCGCAGCGGCAACGACGTTTACGCCCCCCGCTGCCGGCACTGCACGCAATGTATCCCGGTCAGGGTTCCGGTGCGCTCGTTTACGCCCGACCGCCAGCAACGGCGTTGCCTGAAGAAGAACCGGGAGACCGCCGTCGTAATCAAACCCGCCGTCTTCGAGCGGCGCCACTACGACTTGTATTTGCGTTACCAACAGCAACGTCATGCCGGCGGCAGCATGGCCGGCTCGAGCCCCGACGACTATATCAACTTTCTCGGCAGCGCTTGGTGTGACACCATGTTTGTCGAATTTCACATCGGTGAAACCCTGGCCGCGGTCGCGGTTGTCGATTTGTTGGACAATGCCCTGTCGGCCGTCTATACCTTTTTCGACCCGGCACTGTCCGCGTACAGTCTGGGTATGTTTGCCGTGTTATGGCAAATCGAACACGCCAAGCAACTAGGCCTGGAATACCTTTATCTCGGCTACTGGATCAAACAGTGCCGGAAAATGAGTTACAAAGACCAATATCAACCGCTATACGGTTTTATCGATCAACAATGGCGCCGGATCGAGCTATAATTGCGCGCTTTCGACACCGCAACGGGAAGGGCCCTATGCGGCGCAGTCCGGACGAAGAAATGGGCGCCTGCACGGTACGTTTGTCGCTGCCGCGATGCCCTCTGGCGACATCGATTACCGCCGCAGGCGGCACTGTGCCTTGCCGGGAAGAATTTCAATCGTCTTTCAACATCAGTCAACGAGGATAGTACCTTGCCAAAAGCCAGCGAACTGAAACAGGGAACCGCCATCGAAATCGACGGTGAACCCTACAGCGTCAAAACGATCGAGGTCAGGAATCCGACTTCGCGCGGAGCGTCGACCCTTTACAAGATCCGCTTTGCTCACATGAAGACCAAACAAAAATTGGACGAAACCTACAAGGGAGACGATTTTCTGAAGGAAGCCGATTGTTCCAGGGTCATGGTGCAGTATTCGTATCAGGACGGCGACGAATACCATTTCATGAATTCGGAAACCTACGATCAATACAGCCTAAAAGCGGCAGATCTCGTAGGCCAAGTCGAGTATCTGACCGAGGGGCTGGAAGGCATCATGATGTTGTTGCTGGACG
>JBNLFT010000149.1:0-7083 GCA_050305675.1 Methylococcaceae bacterium | reverse complement strand
CAGCAAAATGCCGGTCTTTTCGGGACTTCTAAACGATCGTCAAGTGGACGGTATCCTGACGTATTTAAAATCGATGGCAGCACACAAAATCACCGTCGATGAAAACGATTAGCACGCTGTTGCTATCGGCACTCGCATCGTCGGCGCAGGCCTTCGACTGGAGCAGCAGCAACCTGCAATTGTTATACGGCAACGATTTCGAATTGGGAGACAGAAGCCGCACCACGCTCACGGTCGAACACGCCCACGGCTGGCAATACGGTCAAAACTTCTTTTTCGTCGACACGGTCTACCGTGGCGATATCGGCATCGAGATCTATGCCGAGGTATATGCCTATCTGAGCCTTTCCAAGACCACCGGCGTAAAGGTCGGTTTGGGGCCGGTCAACGATGTTTCCGTGATGGCCGGCATCAACATCGACAATAAACCCGAGCACGACAATTTCAAGGCCTACCTGGCCGGCCTCAGTTTCGATCTGGGCAACTCCCGCTTCGACTATCTGCAATTGGATGTCGCCGTATACAAGGACGACAGCGTCTCCGGAAAATACGGCTGGCAGTTTACGCCGGTCTGGAGCATCCCCTTCAGCATCGGCGATTTACGGCTCAAATTCCGCGGCTTTACCGACTTTCGAACCGGCAATACCAACCGATCCGGCAATTTTCACGTATTGGCGCAGCCGCAAATGCTGATCGACGTCGGCGACCTGGCCGGCTGGAAGCGCGACAAGCTCTATATCGGCACCGAATATTCGTATTGGTCGCGCAAATTCGGCCTGCGCGGCGTCGAGGAATCGACCGTCCAGGGCATGATCATCGTTTTTTTCTAAACGCTAAAGAATTACCCGCTTCTCCGGTTAAACAGGTAAAATGCGACCTTTTGGATAGACCGTTAAGATCAACATGCGTACCTCTCA
Organism: Methylococcaceae bacterium; assembly: GCA_050305675.1. Lineage (GTDB taxonomy): Bacteria > Pseudomonadota > Gammaproteobacteria > Methylococcales > Methylomonadaceae > Methylomarinum. The sequence continues at coordinate 6,166 of JBNLFT010000149.1, read as the reverse complement.
ATTTCCGCTCAGCACCGTCAAAGAAATTCCGTCCGATGCCGAAATCGCCAGCCACAAGCTGATGATCCGTGCCGGCCTGATCCGCAAACTGGCGGCCGGAGTTTATACGTGGCTGCCGCTGGGCCTTAGGGTGTTGCGCAAGGTCGAAACCATCGTCCGCCAGGAAATGGAGCAAGCCGGTGCCCTGGAAGTGTTGATGCCTGCATTGCAGCCGGCCGAATTATGGCAGGAAACCGGACGCTGGGAACAATACGGCCCCGAATTGGCGCGCTTGAAGGATCGCCACGAGCGCGATTTCTGCTTGGGACCGACCCATGAGGAAATCATCACCGATCTGGCGCGCAACGAGCTGAAAAGCTACAAACAATTACCGATCACCTACTACCAGATTCAAACCAAATTCCGCGACGAAATCCGGCCCCGCTTCGGCGTCATGCGTTCGCGCGAATTCGTCATGAAGGACGCTTATTCCTTCCACCTGGACCAGGAATCGCTGCAACAAACCTACGAGGTCATGTATCGGGCCTACAGCAACATCTTCAACCGTTTCGGCCTGAAATTCCGCGCCGTCATCGCCGATTCGGGTTCGATCGGCGGCGCCGTATCGCACGAATTCCACGTGCTGGCGGACTCCGGCGAAGATGCGATCGCTTTTTCGGACGGTAGCGACTACGCCGCCAACATCGAAAAAGCCGAAGCATTGGCGCCCGCAACCGCGCGGCCGGAGCCCTCGCAACCACTGCAAAAAACGGCGACGCCGCAACAACACAGCATCGACGAGGTCAGCCGCTTTTTCGGCATCGACCCCGCGCAATGCCTGAAAACGCTGATCGTACGCGGCGAGGACGACGACAGCTTGGTTGCCTTGCTGCTGCGCGGAGATCACGAATTGAACCCGCTCAAGGCGGAAAAACTCCGCGGCGTCGCCGCGCCGCTGCAATTCGCCGGCGACCAGGAAATTCTCGCCGCTTGCGGCTGCAAGCCCGGTTCGATCGGCCCGCTCGGCTTGTCCATTCCGATCATCGCCGATCGCAGCGTCGCCGCAATGGCAGATTTCGTTTGCGGCGCCAACGAAGACGGGCAACATTTCCAAGGCGCCAACTGGGCGCGCGACCTGCAGCTACCGGAACGTATCGAAGATATCCGCCTGGTGGTCGAAGGCGACCCCAGCCCCGACGGCAACGGCACTCTGACCATAGCCCGCGGCATCGAGGTCGGCCATATCTTCCAGCTCGGCAAGAAATACAGCGAAGCGATGAAGGCCTCGATCATCAACGAGGAAGGCAAGAACCAGATCATGATCATGGGCTGCTACGGCATCGGCATCTCCCGCGTCGTCGCCGCCGCGATCGAACAGGGCCACGACGACAACGGCATCATCTGGCCCAACGAACTGGCGCCGTTCCAGGTCGCCTTGTGCCCGATGAACATGCACAAGTCGGATCGTTTGCAGGATGTGGCGGAAAAGATTTACCGCGACTTGCAGGCGGCCGGAGTCGAAGTCCTGTTCGACGACCGCAAGGTGCGCGCCGGATTCATGTTTTCCGACATGGAGCTGATCGGTATTCCGCACCGCCTGGTGATCGGCGACCGCGGGCTCGACAACGGCCTGATCGAATACAGGGGACGCACCGACAGCGCCAGCCAGGACATCGCTCTGGAAGGCGTCGTCGACTTCATCAAGGACAAACTCGCCTGATACAGTGCGGCCGAGGCGAAGCGTCTCGGCCGGCCCGGTCGCTGGTCGCAGCTACGTCCTGATTTACACGGCCCGGCGGTTAACTCGCCGACGACAGAAAGGAACTCGAACGTTACGGTTTATACTTGTTCCGTTATAAAGAACTTGGCTTTCAGCAACTTCGTTCCGGCGACAATCCCATGAAGTTCACTTATCCGACCTGGCATCCCCTGCATCGACACGACGGACAGCAATCCTTGCACAGTTCGGCCCACAAGTCCGGCTTACCGCCGGGCTCGCTGGTCCATATCGGCAAAATACACACGCCCGGATGCAGGATCACCGTTACCCAATACAACGCGACGTCGCTGCGGCAACAGCAGATCGCTACGCTGGAGGAACTGCGGGATCTGAACAGCGGACAATTGACGACCTGGATCAATATCGACGGCTTAAGCGACGTCGGGATCGTCGAAGGTATCGGCAGCCAATTCAATATCCATCCGCTGGTGCTCGAAGACATCCTCAGCACCCATCAACGCCCCAAACTCGAGGAATACGAGGACTTCCTGTATCTGGTGGTCAAAGGTATCAGTGCGGTCGACAGCGAAAAGTTCAGCCTGCAATACGAACAAATCAGTCTGTTGCTGTTGGAAGACTACGTCATCACCTTCAAGGAAAAGGCCGACGATATTTTCCACCCCATCCACAACCGCCTGCAAAACCGGAAGGGCCGGCTGCGCCACAGCGGACACGATTATCTGGCCTACGCCATTCTCGATACCGTGGTCGACGAATACTTCGTCGTCGAGGACCGGCTCGACGACGTGATCGACCCGTTGGAGGACGGTTTGCTCAACTCGCCCTCCGACGATGCGCTGCATACCATTCAGCAACTGCGCCGCGAACTGATCACGATGAAACGCAACGTCGCCCCGTTGCGCGACCTGCTGACCCAGATCCAGCATGCCGACACCGCCTTGTTGGAGGAAAAAACCCTGCGCTTTTTTACCGACGTCCACGACCACGTATTGCGGGTCACCGATTCGCTGGAATCCTACCGCGAACGCATCGCCGCCATGCAGGACATTTATTTGAGTAGCCTCAGCAACAAAATGAACGAAACGATGAAGGTGCTGACGATTTTCGCCTCCATCTTCATCCCGTTGACCTTTATCGCCGGCATCTACGGCATGAACTTCGAGTACATGCCGGAATTGAAGTGGCATTGGGCCTATCCCTCGCTATGGCTGCTGTTCCTGATCATCACGGTCGTACTGTTGATTTTTTTCAAAAGGAAGAAGTGGCTGTAAATCCAACGAACTCGCCGCGCAGCGCTTGGCGGCGGATTAACTGCCACGCCGGATATTTCACAACTGCGGCCTTAGTATTTTATCCAAGTGTCAAAAACCAATGATTTGGGTTTAGTATGGGTTCTGTTTTCCGGATACGGGTTGTCCCCGAATGGTTGATGCGAAAAATCCGCCTTCGAACCTCGAACGGTATCATTCAAGTCGGAGTTCGCTATGGCATTCTTGATGTTTATCCAACCTCGTTCGTCCGATGTTCCAGAAAACCCATTCCCTTTACGAAATATCCGGGCTAAATTAGTGCATCGTTCTCGCCGAGGTTCCAATCCGACATGACGTTTTCCGATGTTTCCAGGGCGCTGGCTCAGCCGGTCCGCTACCGCGTCTTAACCCGCTATCTGGCCAGCATCGGCCTGGTCGTGATCGTCTTGCGCTTGGTGCCCGTGTTGGTGGCGGCGCTGGACGGCGACTGGCGCTTCATGTCCGCCCAGTTAATGATGCTGGCGGCGCTAGGCGCACTCTGCCTGCCGCTGTCCCGCATCCGGGCGCCGGAAGATATAAAAGACAACGAAGTTTTGGTCATTTCCGGTCTGTCATTTTTTTTGTCGGCCGCATCCGGCGCCATTCCCTTTGTCGGCGAAGGCATAGAGCCGGTCGACGCCCTGTTCGAAGCGGTATCCGGGGTCACGACGACGGGCTTGAGCACGTTGGGGAAAATCGAGCACTACTCCACCGGCTTGCTGTTTTCCCGGGCTTGGATGCAATGGTACGGCGGCCTCGGCGTGGTGATTTTTTCCGCCGCATTGTTATTCCTGGATCAGGGAATCGCCACCCGCCGTCTGGCCATGGGCGACATCAGCGACAACCGCGACATCCTCGGCAACGCGCGCAGCCACTCGGTCAAATTGCTCGTCGTCTACAGCGTGCTGACGGCGTTCACGATCATCCTGCTGCTGGCGGCCGGAACTTCGCCGTTCAGCGCGGTCACTCATGCGTTGAGCGGAGTTTCGACCGGCGGTTTCTCAATTTACGATGCCAGCTTGGCCGCGGTCGACTCGTGGCCGATTCAGTTTTTGATCGTGTCGTGCGGCGTGTTGGGCGCCGTCTCCTTGCCTTTTTATTACCGCTTCGTCAAAAACGGCATCAAGGAGTTGTCGTACAATTTGGAAATAAAAGCCCTGCTGCTGTTGTCGCTGGGAGTGATCGGCTTGCTTTTTTTTTGCGGCGACAGCGGCCAGGATGGGCTCGACAGACTGAAACACGCGGTGATCATGGGCCTGTCGGCGCAGACCACCACCGGCTTTGCCAATGTCGATGTCGCGGCGTTGGATAACGCGTCCAAATTGAGCCTGATTTTCTCAATGCTGGTCGGCGGTTCCATCGGGTCGACCGCCGGCGGCATAAAAATTCTCCGCTTGCTGATCGTCCTGCGCCTGTTGCAGTTCTTCGTCCAACGCACCGCGCTGCCGACCCACGCCGTGCTGGAACGCCAATTGAGCGACGACAAACTTCAAGCCGATGAGATCGAACGGGTACTGATGCTGATCCTGATCTTCGCCGGTACCGTATTGTGTTCCTGGCTGCCGTTCCTGATCGTGGGTTACGATCCGTTGGACGCGCTGTTCGAGGTGGTATCGGCCTGTTCGACCACCGGCTTATCGGCCGGCATCAGCGCACCGCAACTGGAAACGGGGCTAAAATGCATCTTGATTGCCGACATGCTGTTGGGACGGGTCGAGTTTCTGGCCTTCTTGTTGTTTTTGTATCCGCGCACCTGGTTCAAGGTAGGGAGTAAAATTTGAAAGTAGTATTTATCGGAGCGTCGTCGTTGGCGATAGCGACCGCCCAATTTTTGCTCCGGGTCGGACACGAGGTCATTATTATCGAGAACGACAAAGCGGTGATCGACGAATTGATGGACAAGATCGACTGCGTATTCGTCCACGGCAACGGCAGCAAACCGGCCATTTTAAAAGAAACCGACCCGGCGTCGATCGATATCCTATTCTGCCTGACCAAGAGCGACGAGGCCAACATCATCGCCAGTTTGGTTGCGCGTTCGCTGGGCATCAAGCGGGTCATTACCCGGATCGAGGACCCGGAATTCGAACATATCTGCGTCGAGCTGGGCCTGAACGACACCATCATCCCGACCCTGACCAACGCCCGCTATCTGGCCAACATCGCCGCCGGCAGGAATATTCTGGAACTGTCGGCGGTGTTCCGAAGCAACGTCAGACTGTTCAGTTTCGTTGCCGATGAAACCAGCGAAGAAATGGCGATCAGCGAACTGGAGCTGCCGAAAAATACCCGGGTGATGTTTCTTTATCGGGACAATGCCTACCAGCCTGTCGACCCCGACAGCAAACTCAAAAAAGGCGACGAAGTGGTGCTGGTCACGACCACCGACGAATACGAAAAACTGCATGAAAAGTGGTCGGCCGGCAAGGTATGAACCAAGCCCGACCCGCCGGCGTCGTTCTATCCGGCTTCAGGCAAGAGCCCCTGGGACTGGATCATCTGTGTTAAACTTTGGGGCATAAAACCGCCCCTCACCATTGCCGCGGTTTGTTTTTTCCCGTTTTCTATTCGTTCATGCGCAAACACCTGATCTGCTTACTGCTGGCCGCCTGTACCTTGTCCGGCTGCCAATCGTCGTTCGGCCCCAACGCTTTGCAAACCACCCATCCGGCTTACAATCAAGCGATCATCCGCTCGCTTAACGAGCAAATGCTGCTGAATCTGGTCAGGTTGAGATACCGCGACCAACCGTATTTCCTCAAGGTAAACAGCGTCACGGCTGCGTTGACCTTCGACGGCAGCATCGGAGTCGGCTCGGAACTGGATCTGGCGCCCGGCGGCAACATTATCCAACCCAATCTCGGGATCGCCTATTCGGATAAACCGACCATTTCGTTCCAACCGTTGCAGGGCGAGGATTTTTTAAAGAGCGTGTTGTCTTCGGTTTCGTTCGACGCGCTGCTCGTCATGACGCAATCCGGCTGGAGCATCGAACGGGTGTTCGGCCTGTGCGTCGAGCGCATCAACGATGTCTTGAACGCTCCCAGCGCATCCGGCCCGAGCCCGGCCGTGGAGCCGGAATTCAAGGGCTTCAAGCGGGCGTTGAAGCTGATTCGGCAACTGCAACTGGCCGGCGAAATGGAAATCGGCCCTGACC
>JBNLFT010000148.1:0-7090 GCA_050305675.1 Methylococcaceae bacterium | reverse complement strand
TTTCCCTGTTTGTCATTCCTCTCGTGGTGGTGCGGATTCCGGTCGATTATTTCGCCGAGCAAGAGCGCCATCTATTGCCATGGGCCCGCCGGCATATGGTAATCCGCTGGCTCGGATTGATCCTGAAAAATTTCGCCGGCACCGTTTTTATCACGCTCGGCATAGCGATGCTGTTTTTACCGGGCCAAGGCCTGCTGACGATGTTCATCGGCATCCTGTTGCTGAATTTTCCGGGCAAGTATCGACTGGAGCGCTGGGTGATCCGGCAACCATCGGTGCTCAATTCGGCAAACTGGCTGCGGGTTAAGGCGGGCCGACCGCCGTTGATAGTCGACGGCTACGAATAGCCAACGCTATCCGGTGATTAAGCGCCTTGCCGGCCGGACCCATGCGAAGCGCAGCCCCGTACGCCCTTTGTAAAGAACTCGATTCCCGATGAGCTTGTTGCTGCTCTATTTATTGATGTTATTGGCGGTATTCCTGCTCCAGCGCAAGCTGATGTATTTTCCGAGCCGCTTCAGCGAAAAACAGCACCAGGCAATGCTGGCGCGATTGGATCTGCAGCCTTGGCCTTCGCCGGACGAATCGCGCGGCTTGATCGGTAAAATGCCTATATCCGGCGGCAAGGGTACGGTGCTGGTTTTTCACGGCAATGCCGGTTCCGCCGTGCACCGAACCTATTTCGTCGACGCGCTACGGAAACTGGGATATCGCGTCATCGTCGCCGAATATCCGGGCTACGGCACGCGCGGAGGCATGCCTTCCGAAACGAGTTTGATAGGCGACGGCGTTGCGACCGCCAAAATGGTCGCCCGCACCTTCAACGGCCCGTTGTTTCTGTGCGGAGAATCGCTCGGATGCGGCGTCGTAGCCGGCGTCGTGGCTGCGCATGAGGTCCCGGTGCAAGGATTGCTGCTGATCGCACCGTTCGATTCGATGGCCAAGGTGGCGCAGCATCATTATTGGTTTTTCCTCGCCCGATGGCTGCTGTTGGACCGCTATGACAACATTCCGAAACTGCGCCCATTCCAAGGCCCCGTTGCAACGGTATTGGCGGAACAGGATGAGATAATCCCGAACCGCAACAGCATGGCTTTGTACGAGGCACTGTCCGCCCCAAAAAAACTCTGGCGTTTTTCGGATGCCGGACACAATTCATTGCCGATGGAAGCCTGGCAAGCTTGGTGGCGGGAAGCGATGGCGTTTCTCGACGGCCAAGCTTGACGCCACGGCGAACGGCAAGGTACAGCCCGGACAGCGGACCGTTTAGCCTTTGCCGACCGTTTTCTCGATCGGCGATGGCAGTATGAACTCGGCAAACAGCCCGCATAAGACACCGAACGGCAAATATCCTAAATAGCCGAGGAGCGGCATTTCGAAAACCTTGAACTTTTGCAGGTAGGAAATGCTGTATTGCCAATGAGCGAAGCTGAACTGGTTCCACATTTCCCAAAACCATCCGCAAATCAACCCCGACATCGCTAATATCCATGCACGCCGCCAGTCGCCGCGTCCGATCTCGACCAGCAAACTCGGTTTTTCGGTTAACGATTGCAATCCTATAACCAACGACACCGGAACCAGCCATAACAACGGAAACAGCCGGTTCGGCCAGATCCCCAAAACGATCAACCCGACACTTGCAAGAACAAGACAAACCGCAGCCAGCATTCTATTGCCGCCGACAGGAACCGGCCTAAAGCGCTGCAAAGCGGCGCCCAGTGTTGGAAATGTAGCAAGCAATTCCGCCGTTCCAAGAATTGCCGGCAATACCGTCGAAAACGGCAATGTGACGTATAAAAAGTAACGCAGCGGACCGAAATCGCTTATGCCGACGTAATACCAGTTCTGAACGAAGCGGTTAAGAAACTCGAAACTCCACCAAAAATACGCACTGACCGGAAACAGGAGCAGAAACCGGAAGCTATGATCGAGCATCGTACAGTGCCCGCTCCGAAGGTAACTCAGCGCGTTGACGACGAGGATGAAACTGAGCCACAACGGCGTAAACGTGTATTCCTGAATGCCTTCGGCCCACCAGAAGCGGTTCCATGCCACGAGCCACGAACTCAGCATCAGCGCCACACCCAGCCAACCCCAGAGAGGAAAACGGTGTTTAGCGCGCGATCCGGGCAACGGCGGAGTAGTCGCCCCAAAGATCCGGCGTAAAAACGGTGTCAGCACTCCGAAGGCCAAGACGACAATCAGCCAAAACACGCCCCAAGAAAATGGCTGCGCGGATACTTGGTCTGGAACCGGCGGAAACTGCAGATACGCCGTCAGCGGTTTGCCGGATATCCACACTCCCGCCAACGGGCACGCGACAATCAGCCCGCCAAAGCTCAGCAGACGGCGTACACTTCTCAGGTAATCTCCCGTCCGGAGGTTTTTAATTCGAATTTCCACAGCCGCAGTTAAAATGTCACCGGCATATCGGCGATCCGCTCCCTTCGGTATCCCGGGTTGAACGTTTGGTGCTTAGTTTCGATCTATTGATCGCAACTATAAATCGAATCCGCCAATGGTGAACTCTTGCATCCATATCGGTTCAAAATGTTATGAAAAAGCATCCGTTTTCGATTCGTGTCGAGCACCGCTCCGGTTACCGGGAAGAATATACGCCGCAACGTTTTTTTATCGGCGATCACGCAATCGAAATCGAAGAAATCATCGACCGCTGGTTAGCGCCGGAGCTTAGTTATATTAAAGTTCGTGCGGCACAAAACGATATTTACATCCTGCGCCATGACGAATTGGCGCATCAATGGGAACTGACGCTGTTTCAAAGCGGGAAGTTCCACGACTCGTCGTCGCCAACATGACCGCAGCTCACCGGGTGGGAAGCCCCGCCGTCGGCCGGAAGGAAAGCGAAGCGAAGGCCTAAGTCGGTTATCTGCGGCTACTTGCCGGCGGCCAACCGGCAATGCGTGTCCGCGGTGCCCAACAGCATTTGCGATGCTGCGACCTTTGCCCGCGATATTGCCGCATCGACCGGCTCGATGGCATTCAGGGGGCGATGTGCCGGACCGGCGAACGGGAACGTACGATCAAGCGAAAATTCGCCAAGCTGCCGATCGACATAGCCCGTAAACCCTCCGTCCTGCAAACAAGAGGAATTTGAGCGACGAGAGTTGGCCGAATTAAGTCGTCTGTTTTTCCAAGCTGTGTTAAAAGAACTAAAACCTCTCCGGGAATCGTATGAAAATTAACGATGCAGGCTTTCTGGGAAACACGATTGGCATGCCATGGGCTCACATGCAGGCTTTTTTGACGGTCGCCCGTCAACAGCAGTGCATCATTATCGTGCGGGCCACCGGCCCCGCATGTCTTGGTTTGTTGGAGGAGGGATACGATACTAAAGGCTACCGAATCCATGGCAAATCCTGCGACTGGGGGCCCATGGCAGGTTTCGTCATGCGAGATCCGCGTTTAAACAAGTATGGGCTGGTTAAAGCCGGCTTCAACCGCGCCAAACACCTCGAGGCTTTGCTGCTCGACAGCGAAGGGCAAGGCTGGAAAGCTTCCGTCACGCCGCTCAAAATCTCCCGGGGGCGAATCGGTTGGCTTACTGCCAACGGCTACATCAATCCGGTCAGAAAAGCCGAGCGCTGGGATGGAACCGCCAACCACCCTACCGGTATTTCATTCAAGTACAGCTTGATACCTGACCCGGTCATTCCCGGATTATACGGTGTCTACTTTGATCAGACAGAACTGCATAGGCGCTGGCTGCAGGAAAAAGGCGGGGCGGTCGTGCATTATCATCCTCGCTACGGCGCTTCTTACGAACCCATGCTGGCGATGACCAACCCGCCGGAACACCGTTCCTACCGCGGCGAAACTTACTTGAATGCGATCACCGGCGATTACGATTTATTCGCCGTGTGGCCTTATGTCGGAAGTTACGATGCCGGCCCTTACGGTCTCGATCATCGTCCATTAGGAACGGTAAAAGGCTCGGTCACTCAAGCAGAACGTGAGAACGTCGAGCGACTGGAGCGGAATTTCACCGTAAACGGCCAGGGAACGAAGCTCGGCAATATCACGCCGCGCATTTATCTGATATGCCAACTGATCAATTCGATCGTCGCCAGGCAACAGGTGTTGTGGCATAGCGATGAAGCGGCCAGGCCATTTTTGGACGATGTCGATTTGCCGGTGATGGCTTTCACACCCGCAGGCAATTATGTAGGCATTGAAACCATCTTCGATTTTAAGGTCTTTATCCGTTATTGCGACGAAGCGGGGATCAAAGTGTCGCTTTCCAATGCGTGGGCGCAAGACGCTACGGCCGATAAGCCGAATCGGCTGGGCGCCGCCTATGCCGGTTACGTGCCGGCAGACGGCGTCCGGATCATCGTACCGGATTGGTACAACCGATAAGCCATTTTGCCGGCTTCGAACCGCACGTTCGTCTGGCGTTGCGACACGTCGACCGAATGGCCCCGGACCGTGCTTGCGGCCTAATTGCGTAAATGGCCGTTGCCGTAAGCCACCCACTTGTAAGTCGTCAGTTCGTCCGGTCCGACCGGGCCGCGCGCGTGCAATTTGTCGGTGCTGATGCCGACGACCGAGCCCAGGCCGTAATCTCCTCCGCCGGACAACCGAGTCGAGGCATTGATCAATACCGACGCCGAATCGACCTCCTGCTCGAACTGTTGCGCCAAACTCAGGCTCCGGGTGACAATGCCGTCGGTATGCCCCGATCCGTAGGTGTTGATATGCTCGATCGCCTCGTCGATACCGTCGACGATCTTCAGCGAAAGAATCGGCGCCAGATATTCGGTACGCCAATCCTCTTCCGTCGCCGGAGCGATATCCCGAAGTATTTGTAGCGTTCGTTGGCAACCGCGCAATTCGATATGGTTTGCGGCGAATGCGGCCTGCAACAGCGGCAACATTTGTTCGGCGCACAGCCGATCGACCAATAGGGTTTCCAACGCGTTACAGACCTGAACGCTTTGGCATTTGGAATTGACCGCCAGATCCACGGCCTGCGTTGAATCCGCGTCGACCGCTATGTAGAGGTGGCACACGCCGTCGTAGTGCTTGATCACCGGAATCCGCGTCCCTTCGGCAATGCGTTTGATCAACCCCTTGCCGCCGCGAGGGATCAACACGTCGACATCGTCGTCCATTTTCAGCAGCTCGCCGACCGCTTCGTGGCCCGGCGTGCGCAAAATCTGTATCGAATGCTCCGGCAATCCGGCGGCCACGGCGCCGTCGATCATCGCATCGGCAAGCGCGATGTTGGTTTGCAACGCCTCCGATCCACCCCGCAAAATGACGGCATTGCCGCTCTTGATGCACACGCCGGCAGCGTCGGTGGTGACGTTCGGCCGCGACTCGTAAATGATGCCGATGACGCCCAGCGGCACCGACTTCTTGTAAACCCTAAGGCCCTCCGGGTTGGTATGCCCCTGCAACACCCGATTCAACGGGTCCGGGCGCTGAGCGACTTTTTTTAGCCGGGAGGACATGTACTGAAACACCTTGTCGTCGATGGTCAACCGCTTGACCATCGCGGCCGGCAATCCGTCTCGCCGGGCCTTGTCGACTTCCTCCGCGTTAATTTCCAGAATTCGCTGCTTGACCGTTTCCAGCGACTCGGCCATTTTCGCAAGGGCTCGATTTCGCGCCGCTTCCGAGCTCGTCGACAACCGGCGAGCGGCAAGGCGGCTTTGTCTGGCGATATCTCGAACGCTAGTGGTGCTCACATTCACTCCAAGGTTATTTGGCAAGAACGAAGGTTAACAGTAAAACTTGGGGGGTACAAATCGGCAGCGCAGCGGAACATCGGGGACGATTTGAACTCTGATCTGCGCAATCTAGATAAAATATCGATATACGCGGGATCGTCGGCGAATTATCGCCGGTCGTATCCTCTCGCTTCTGATTTAAAATGTTCACTATGCAAAGCTATGTTAACTACCGGGAACAATGAATTAATGGTCAGGGAAAATTTGCTGAAGGCGCTGGCCGGCATCTTAATCATCGTCGTCATGATGGGGGCGCTTAGCTATTGGTTCGAGAAAGAAATGAGCTTGATGACGAATTGGGTGGTCGAGCGCATCGGTTTTGCCGGCCTCTGTCTGATCTTGCTGGTAACCGACACCTTGGTTACCCCGTTTCTGCCCGATATCCTACTGGTGGTAATCGCCAAGAGCGAACTTGCGGATCGCTGGTTACATTATGTGTTCATTCTAGGTGCGGTATCGGTCACCGCCGGCATGCTGGGTTGGTGCATCGGTCGTTGGTTGGGCAATGCCCGTTTCATTCAACGGCTCTACGGAAAAATCGGCAAGGGACAGCGCGGTTTTGTCGACAAATACGGGTTCTGGGCAATCGTCCTTGGCGCCATCACGCCGCTACCTTACTCGGTCACCTGCTGGACGGCCGGTTTCATGGGACTGCGCTGGACTAAGGTGCTAACCGCGTCGGTCCTGTTCCGGATTCCACGCATCATCATTTATTACATACTAATCGAATCGACCGGACATATGTTCGGCTAAACGCGGCAACTGCCGCAAGGCGGCCTTCATGGAAATCCTGAGTTACCTGATTATTTTTCCGGTCGGCGCATTGCTTGTCGGCGTTCTGTTTCTGTCGGTAGGCGTCGCCCGCCGCAAAGTGCTTCCCACGGTCGCGGGAGCGCTGTGGTCGTTGTACGGCGTCTACGAAAGCTTGATGTATGCGCGGATTTTGTGCACCGGCGAATGCAACATCAGGGTCGATCTGCTGCTGATCTACCCGGTGCTGTTACTCGCTACCGTTTTGGGAATAGTCGGCGCAATTGGCAAAAAGAAGAAAGCATAGACGGAAACGGCTCCCGCGTTTCCAATTCTTGCCGCCAACGCAGAAAGCAAGGAGCATACGAGAGTTTTTCGCCAAACGACAAAACTTAACCCGGATATTTCACAAAGGCGGCCTTACTATTTGAAAAAAGCACTTAAAGCCAATCTTTTAGGTTTGATATGACTCATATTTGCTGGGTACGGTTTGCGCCCGAATGTTTTTCTGAACAATCGGAGTTCGAATCTTGAACAAAATCACTCCAGCCAGAGCTGGCTATGGCATTCGTGATGTTTGT
>JBNLFT010000147.1:0-7148 GCA_050305675.1 Methylococcaceae bacterium | reverse complement strand
CAACGAACCAAGGAATGGCAGGACTACCTGGAACGGGAACAGGGCGTCAAAACGCTGGCGCTAACGACTCGACAACCCGAAAAAATCAAGCACATTATCGACCTGTGCGGCCGGATGATGGCCGAAAAAACCGCCGCCAACAAGGTGGTCCATACCATGATCATGGGTATTCCCAACGTCGGCAAGTCCACCATCATCAACATCTTAGCCGGCCGCGCGATCGCCAAAACCGGCAACGAACCGGCGGTCACCCAACGCCAGCAGCGAATCAACCTGCCGGGCAACATCGTGCTGTCGGACACCCCCGGCGTCCTATGGCCCAACGTCGAAAACAAGAACAGCGGTTACCGGCTGGCTGCAACCGGAGCGATCAAGGACACCGCAGTCAGCCATGACGATGTCGCCTTTTTCACCGCCGAATTTTTATTGAGGGACTATCCGGAACGCTTGCTGGAACGCTATCAGTTGGAGCGATTGCCCGACTCGGAAAGCGAATTGATGGAACTGATCGGCCGTAAACGCGGCTGCCTGCGTTCGGGCCGGCAGGTCGACCTCGATAAAACGGCGAAAATTCTGCTGACCGAATTGAGAACCGGCGCGCTCGGTCCGCTCACGCTGGAAACCCCGCCCATGGTCGAAGTCGAACTGGCCGAACTGGCCGAGCTCCGCGAACGCAAAGCGGCCCAAAAGGCCGCCCGAAAACAGCGGTGGAAAATGAGGGACTAACGACAGACGATGGCTAACGGCCTCCTCCGCCTCCGCCATTCGCCTGCCTTCCGTCGATAGTATCGATCAACTATTTTTGAACAAAACCATTCCAAACTTTTCTAATTCCCCTATAATCGGGACTACTTGCGCCTAAAACGGCAACGGCTGAAGGGGGGGAAATGAACTTGCATTTATATTTACTTAGCTATTTGGTGATCTGCGTCATAGTCACTTTTTTGTTGACCCGCATTTTCGTTCTGGCCAAGCCGTTACCCGACCGGAGAAAATGCGACCGGCGAAAGCGTCCGCGCCCTGGCCACGTCGATCGCAGAGCTTCCTATAGACTGCGCGATCGGCTTAACGCTCAGCAAGAGCTTTATCAGTGAACACTACTTCCCTCAATAAGGCCGTGGCATAGACGCCCGCCGGTAAGCCAAATTCCAGTACCAGTTCGTTTTCGCCGGAAAAACGCCATCCCAACTGTTCCGGTAGCACCCGCAACGGGCGCCTGTCCATTTTTACCTCGCATGCGGTCAATATTGCCGTTAACTCCGGATAGCGGCCGATAACCTGCGCCTCCAGCTCACCGCTGTGGTGAGCGGCCTGCATGTCCCCCAACCCCCACAGGACTCCGGTCGGGTGAATCTCGCCGGACTGCATACGCCGATCGATATCCGCATCGTCGGAGTCCGCCCGAAACAAACTATGGCTACGATGCAACTGACAAATGTCGCCTTCCAGCAAACGGTTCCAGTTCTTTTGCCGCACACGTTCCGCCAACACCAGATTGAACAAAAACGATCGAACTGCCGATAAATAGATACCCTGTTTTTCCCGTCCGACTTTTTTATCTTCGGCGAGCATTAGCGCCTTACCGACATTCGACCCGTCGCGCCCGAAACGCTGTTCGCCGAAATAGTTGGGAAAGCCCTGCTGCCCGAGCCTTTCCAGCCGCTGTGATGTTGCCTCGCAATCGCCCCGCCAGTTTCTGATTCGGATTTGAAAAAGATTGCCGGCTAACACGCCCCGCTTCAGTTTGCGGGCATGCCTGACCGCCTGCAGAATTTTTATCGTATCGGTCTCGAGCCGCGGCCAGTCCGGCTCGGCCCTGCCGGGCAACCACAGGCTGAACCACTGGGAGGTGCGCGCATGGCGGTCCTTTAGCCCGGCATAACCGACATCCCGCTGGCGAATGCCGGCAAAACGTGCCAGCAGGCGGGCGACGTAGTCGGTGTTCTCGCCCGATTTTTCGACCTGCAGAAAAACGTGCTCGCCTTCGCCGCCGGGAACGAACGGCAACGATTCGCGAACGACGAAATCGTCCGCCACCGTTTTGATGCTGCCGGTCCCGGTTGGCCCGCCCCACGCACAAGGCCAGTGCGGAACCGAATAATCGCGCCGATCGCTCAAATGTCAGTTCTCGATCAACACCACGGCTTGCACCGCGATGCCTTCCTTACGCCCTTCAAACCCCAGTCGTTCGGTCGTCGTCGCCTTGACGTTGATGCAATCGAGGGCGCTGTCCAGGTCGGCCGCGATATTCCGGCACATCGCCGGAATATGCGGCGCCATTTTTGGCGCCTGGGCGATGATCGTAATGTCGGCATTGACCAACCGGTAGCCTTTTTCGCGCACGATGGCATACACGTGACGCAACAGCACCCGACTGTCCGCCCCCTTGAACTCGGGGTCGGTATCGGGAAAATGCTTGCCGATATCGCCCAATGCGGCGGCGCCCAGCAGCGCATCGCTCAGCGCGTGCAGCACCACGTCGCCGTCGGAATGGGCTTCCAACCCCTTTTCGTAATCGATCTTAACCCCGCCGAGAATAACGTCTCCCCCGTCCTTGAAGCGGTGCACGTCGTAACCTTGTCCAATTCTGATCATTGCTGCTCCATATAAAACTGCGCCAACGCCAAATCTTCCGGGCGCGTAATCTTGATGTTGTCGGGCCGACCTTCAACGATTTTCGGCCGGTAGCCTTTCAGCTCCAACGCGCTGGCTTCGTCGGTTACCGCCGGATTGCCTTCCGCCTCCTGCAGCGCATCGCGCAACATGCCATAGCGGAACATTTGCGGCGTTAAAGCTCGCCAGACATGGCGCCGGTCGATCGTCGCGCTGATCCGCCCCGCATCGACCTGTTTCAGGGTGTCGTGGGACGACAAGGCCAAAATACCGCCCACCTCGTCGTCTCGTACTGTCGCGATCAGATGACGGATGTCGCCGGCGGTCAAACACGGCCTCGCGGCGTCATGCACCAACACCCAATCGTCCTCCGCCGCCCTGTCCTGCAACGCCCTCAATGCGGACAACACCGAATCGGCACGTTCCTTGCCGCCCTGTGCGGTCACAACTTGCGGATGGCGCGACACCTCCAATTCGGGCCAATACGGATCCTCGTCGGAAATGGCGACCGCCACGGCCCCGAATGCGCCGGCTTGCAGCAGCCGGGCGAGCGTTTGCTCGATGACCGTCGTTCCGGCCAACGGCAGATATTGCTTAGGCCGATCCGCCTGCATGCGTTTGCCGACGCCTGCCGCGGGAACGACGGCCCAATTGGTTATCGTTCGACTCATTCAATTACCTGGAAAAAAGTTTCGTTCTCCTTGATCATGCCCAACTCGTAGCGGGCGCGCTCTTCGATCGCCTCCTGGCCCTTGCGTAAATCCAACACTTCGGCATACAGAGCATCGTTGCGCTCCTTCTTTTCCTGGGCGGTTTTCTTCAGGCTGTCCAGGCGTTGTTGATATTCCCGGATCTGGAAAATGCTGGCATCCCCCCACCATAACCGATATTGCAGGTGGATGATCAATAGAATAATGACGGCGATGAGAATTTTAATACGCTTGCCCTCACCATGAACGGGTTGGGTTAGGCGACCGCCTAACCCAACGACAATTGCAACGGCCGGGTAACCCTAGCAGAAGTTTAACCCGACTTACAAAATCACAACATCTTAAAGGCGCTGCGACCGGCATAAACCGCTTTATCGCCCAACTCGTCCTCGATCTTCATCAGTCGGTTGTATTTCGCGACGCGGTCGGAGCGGCTCAATGAACCGGTTTTGATTTGTCCGGTACCGGTGGCGACCACCAAATCGGCAATCGTGGTATCTTCCGTTTCGCCGGAACGGTGCGATACGACCGCGCTGTAACCGGCCGCTTTCGCGGTGCTGATAGCCTCCAAGGTTTCCGTCAAACTGCCGATTTGATTGACCTTGATCAAGATCGAGTTGGCGATGCCTTTCTCGATGCCTTCTTTCAGAATTTTGGGGTTGGTCACGAACAGGTCGTCGCCGACCAACTGGATTCTACCGCCCAATTTATCCGTATGGTTTTTCCAGCCGTCCCAATCGTTTTCGTCCATCCCGTCCTCGATCGAAATGATCGGGTATTTTTCCACCCACTCGACGAAGAAATCGGTCATTTCGTTGGAATCGAAACTGCGGCCTTCGGAGGCCAACACATATTTGCCGCCTTTAAAATATTCGGAGCTGGCCGCGTCCATACCGAGGAAGATGTCCTCGCCCGCCTTGTAGCCGGCATTTTTGATCGCTTCCAAAATAACTTCGATCGCTTCCTCGTTGGAAGACAGATTAGGGGCAAAACCGCCTTCGTCGCCGACGGTTGTCGCCAGGCCGCGCGATTTCAAGACCTTGGCCAAGTGATGAAATACTTCCGCGCCGTAACGGATCGCTTCGCGGAAAGTCGGCGCGCCAACCGGCAGAATCATGAATTCCTGCAGATCCACGCTATTGTCGGCATGGGAACCGCCGTTGATGATGTTCATCATCGGCACCGGCATGATGAATTCGCCGGAAGTGTTCAGATAACGATACAGCGGTACGCCGCCTTCTTTCGCCACGGCTTGCGCCGCCGCCAACGACACGCCCAGGATCGCATTGGCGCCCAGACGGCCTTTGTTGTCGGTGCCGTCCAGATCGATCATCTTTTTGTCCAGCGCCGCTTGGTCGGCCGCATCCATACCGATAACGGCCGCACGGATTTCGGTATTGACGAACTCGACCGCCTTCAACACGCCTTTGCCCAAATAACGGGATTTGTCGCCATCTCGCAGCTCGATGGCCTCGCGCTCGCCGGTGGATGCGCCGGATGGCACCATCGCGCTGCCGATCACACCGGAAGCCAATTCCACTTCCGCTTCGATAGTTGGATTGCCGCGGGAATCCAATACTTCTCTTGCTTTTACGTTTACTATTTCAGCCATTTTTACCTTTCCTTTCACAAAGTTGTTTCAATCAGGCCGCTCGCCTTCACGGCCCGGTCAATTGTTGATAATACTTCCAATAATTCTTTCATTCGGTGCAGCGGCCAGGAGTTGGGGCCGTCGCTGAGGGCCTCTTCCGGCTTCGGATGGGTCTCCATGAATAACCCGGCGATACCGGCCGCCGTCGCCGCCCGCGCCAGCACCGGCACATGCTCGCGCTGGCCGCCCGAGCAACTGCCCTGGCCGCCCGGCAATTGCACCGAATGGGTGGCGTCGAACACCACCGGGCATTGCGTGCCGCGCATCACCGCCAACGAACGCATATCAGATACCAGATTGTTATAGCCGAACGACACTCCGCGTTCGCACACCATGATCTGCTCGTTGCCGGTCGCCTTAGCTTTTTCGACGACGTTGCTCATGTCCCAGGGCGCCATAAACTGGCCTTTCTTGATGTTGACCGGTTTGCCCTGCGCCGCGACGGCCTGGATGAAATTGGTTTGCCGGCACAAAAAGGCCGGCGTCTGCAGCACGTCGACGACGGCGGCCACTTCCGCCAACGGCGTGTCTTCGTGAACGTCGGTCAATACCGGTACCTGCAACTGCTGTTTCACCGTTTCCAGGATCTGCAATCCTTTTTCCAAACCCAAGCCGCGAAAGCTTTTCAGCGACGATCGGTTGGCCTTGTCGAACGACGATTTGTAGATGAACGAAATCCCCAATTGCTCGGTGATTTCCTTCAACGTCCCCGCCGTATCCAGCGTCATTTGCTCGCTTTCGACCACGCACGTGCCGGCGATCAGGAACAGCGGCCGATCCAATCCGACTTCAAAATCACATAACTTCATTTTTTCGCCTTCCCCTTTTGATAGTGCGCGGCGGCCTCGATGAACCCGGAAAACAGCGGGTGCCCCTTACGCGGCGTCGAGGTGAACTCCGGATGAAACTGGCAAGCCAAAAACCACGGATGCTCGGGTATTTCCACGACCTCGACCAGCCGGCCGTCGATCGATTTGCCGGAGACTCTCAACCCCGCCTGCTCCAACTGCTGCAAGTATTGGTTATTGAATTCGTAACGATGCCGGTGACGCTCGGTTATGACATCTTTCTGGTACAGCCGGTAAGCCAACGAATCCGGCTTCAGGCGGCATTTCTGGGCGCCCAGCCGCATCGTGCCGCCGAGATCGGAATCTTCGTCCCGGGTTTCTATTTGCCCGTCGTCGTCCTTCCATTCGGTGATCAAACCGATCACTGGATGCGGCGTTGTCGGCAGGAACTCGGTGCTGTGCGCCCCTTCGAGGCCCGCCACGTCGCGGGCAAACTCGATCACCGCCGACTGCATTCCCAGACAGATGCCCAGGTAGGGAATCTTGTTCTCGCGGGCGTAGCGTACCGTCGCAATCTTGCCCTCGACCCCACGCTCTCCAAAGCCGCCCGGAACCAGAATAGCGTCGACATCCTTCAGCTCGGCGACACCGTGTTCCTCGATCAGTTCCGAATCGACATATCTGATCTTGACCTGATGGCGAGTGCGAATGCCGCCGTGTATGAGCGCTTCGTTCAGCGATTTATAGGCATCGGAATGATCGACGTATTTGCCGACGATGGCGACTTCGACTTGATCGGTCGGATGAGTCAGCCCTTCGACCACTTTTTCCCACTCCGACAAATCCGCCTTCGGCACATCCAGCCGCAATTTTTCGACCACGATATCGTCGAGCCCCTGTTCGTTCAGCAACAACGGAATCCGGTATATGGTATCGGCGTCGATCGCCGAGATGACGGCTTTCTCGGCGACATTGGTGAACAATGCGATCTTGCGCCGTTCGCTGGGCGGAATCGGCTGCTCGGAACGGCAAATCAAAATATCCGGCTGGATACCGATCGTGCGCAGTTCCTTGACCGAGTGCTGGGTCGGCTTGGTCTTGATCTCGCCGGCCGATTTGATATAAGGCACGAGCGTCAGATGGATGAATATCGCACGATCGTGGCCGAGATCCACGCCGATCTGGCGGATGGTCTCCAAAAACGGCAACGACTCGATATCGCCCACCGTGCCGCCGACCTCGATGATCGCCACGTCCATGCCCTCGGCGCTGGAAAAAATCCGCCGTTTGATTTCATCGGTGATGTGGGGAATCACTTGCACCGTCGCCCCCAGGTATTCCCCCTTGCGCTCCTTGCGCAGCACTTCTTCGTAAACCTGGCCGGTG
>JBNLFT010000146.1:0-7149 GCA_050305675.1 Methylococcaceae bacterium | reverse complement strand
CGAGCAGCATTAAAGTTGCCGAGGCGGCCAAGGTAATCGAAAATACCCAACGCGACGTCAATATCGCTCTCGTCAATGAATTGGCGCTGATTTTCAACCGGTTGGGTATCGATACCGAAGAAGTCCTGTTGGCGGCGGGCACAAAGTGGAATTTTCTGCCGTTCCGTCCCGGGCTGGTAGGAGGCCACTGCATCGGGGTGGATCCTTATTACCTGACCCACAAGGCCCAAGCGATCGGTTACAATCCGGAAGTCATCCTATCCGGCAGGCGAATAAATGATGGCATGGGGGAATACGTGGTCTCACAGTTGGTCAAGTTGATGTTGAAGCGGCGGATCCATGTGCAGAATGCCGATGTCCTGATCATGGGTTTGACGTTCAAGGAGAATTGCCCGGACTTACGCAACACTCGTGTGATCGATATCGTTAAGGAGCTTTACAGTTACGGCGTCAACGTGCACGTCTACGATCCGTGGATCGACCGCGAGGAAGCTACCCGGGAATACGGCGTCGAGACCTTGGTGCAGCCGGAACACGCAAAATACGACGCCATCGTGCTTGCCGTAGCCCATCGGCAATTCAAACAAATGGATATCTCTCAGATCAGGGGGTACGGCAAGTCCCACGCCGTGATTTACGATCTGAAATACTTATTTCCGTCTTACCTGACTGATGCTCGATTATAGCTTATGAAAATAATGGTAACCGGGACTGCCGGTTTTATCGGCAATCATTTGGCCTTACGCTTGCTCGAACGTGGCGACGAAGTAATCGGCATAGATAACCTAAACGATTATTACGATGTCAATTTAAAATTGGACCGTTTGGATCGTATAAAAGATTACGACGGGTTTACCGACGTTCGGTTGGACTTGGCCGACCGTGGTGGAATGGAGGAGGCCTTCAAGGAATTTCAACCGCAAAAGGTCGTTAATTTGGCGGCCCAGGCCGGAGTGCGATATTCGTTGGAAAACCCTCATGCCTATATGGACAGCAATATCGTCGGCTTCATGAATATACTCGAGGGTTGTCGGCATCAGCGAGTCGAACACTTGGTCTACGCGTCGAGCAGTTCTGTATATGGCGCTAACGAAAGCATGCCGTTCTCCGTTCACGACAATGTCGACCACCCGTTGAGCCTGTACGCGGCTTCCAAAAAAGCCAACGAGTTGATGGCCCATACATATAGCAATCTTTATCAATTGCCTACCACCGGCTTGCGGTTTTTTACCGTCTACGGACCTTGGGGTAGGCCGGACATGGCACTGTTCCTGTTTACCAAGGCAATCCTGAATGGCGAAAAAATCAAGGTATTCAACTACGGCAGACATCGTCGCGATTTTACCTACATCGACGATATTGTCGAAGGCGTGATCCGCACTCTTGACCATACTGCGCAACCGAATCCGCAATGGAGCGGTGAAAAACCGGATCCCGGCACGAGCAAGGT
Source organism: Methylococcaceae bacterium (assembly GCA_050305675.1). Lineage (GTDB taxonomy): Bacteria > Pseudomonadota > Gammaproteobacteria > Methylococcales > Methylomonadaceae > Methylomarinum. Next base: position 5,699 of record JBNLFT010000146.1, on the reverse strand, counting down.
TCCATGGCGGGTCTATAACATCGGCAATCAACGGCCTGTGGAGTTGATGGACTATATCGAAACGCTCGAGAAATTTCTCGGTAAGACGGCAGAGAAGGAATTGTTGCCGCTACAAGCCGGAGATGTGCCCGATACTTATGCCGATGTGGAAGCGCTGATAGCCGACGTGAACTACAAACCCAGTACTTCGATTGAACAAGGTATCGAGAGGTTTGTGGCTTGGTATTTGCAGTATTACAAACAATGAGTGTGTCGATAATCGAATGAATCGGTTAGCCAAAATAGCGATACTCGCGTAGCCGGTGCGGCGATGGTGATGGCAAGGAATTACATCGGTCGACTTGAGTGTCTTTAGGGTGAGAACGGTTAAGGCCGGCCTCCGACGTCATCGGACAAGTTTTTGCGATGGCGTCATCATGATACGGCCGCGTTGACTGTCTCATTGTCTTTGGTCGGTGAATGACGACTCTTAGCCGGTTTTCATCATGATTTTTTAACGGCTCTATCGACACCGGCTGTTTCCGGCTAGTCGTCATTCAGGAGGAAGCCGGCGATCAACTCTTTGTCGAAGGCAAAGCCGGTTGAAGCTCGGTTCCGTTCCTGCGGCGAGATTTCGAATCCATGTTTCTTCTCCTGCCGGAGAAACGTGTTCTGCCACCGAAGCGCCCTTAGACCCAGCTTAGTATTAACTATTCCTCGCCTGTCCCGTCTTGTCGGAACGACTCAAGATCGCTCAATCTTCGGTTTATTTTTTGATTTACTTCGATGATCGCTGAGGAGAAATTAAAAATATTAGAACACTACGGTGCGGTTCGAAATCCGGCCCGGATGGGCTAAAATAATGATTGAAAAACGTTAGCTTTTTTCACACGTGTTTGCGCCGATTTTGCCGTACTTAGATAGTTTAAGCTGTTTGGCCGAATGTATAATATAAGATTATTTATGTTGGATAAATGATAAAAATTTGAATGGTAAGTTATAGTTTATATAGTTACTTGTCGGCGGCGTTCGCTTATTCAATACTGTTTATGATTTTATTATTGAATAAGAAGAACAATACCGTTGCCATATCTTTTTTGGTGGCTATTGCCCTGTCTATTCTGTGGTCAGCCTATTCTGCTTACGTGTTGCAGGAGGAAGACCTGTATATCTTCGAAACGCTCCCTCTTGAGACCTTGCGCAATGGCGCATGGTATTTCTTGCTCAGCGTTTTAATTTCGAAGCAGCAGTTCGGAAATCGGTACGGCTTTTTAAAATACTATTGGCAACCGAAAGCGATGGTCATCGTCATTACCATCGTGTGCCTTTTAGAGTTTTATTCGCCATTGCGTTATTGGGTCCAGACCCAGTTAGGTTTCGATTTTCGTTTGGTAGCTCATATCGGTTTTTCGATTATCGGCTTAATGCTTGTTGAACAGCTTTATCGTAATACATTACCAGAGCATCGGTGGAATATAAAATATATATGTATAGGGGTGGCAGGGTTATTTATATTCGATTTTATTATCTATAGTAAATCGTTACTATTTGAAAGTCTCGATTTTGATTTATGGAATTCTAGAGGAATAATAAATACACTGCTGGTTCCTTTGTTTATATTGTCGATTAATAGACTTAACATTAGTCCGGGAACTTTTTCGGTCTCGAAAAAATTTATTTTTCATTCGACTGTTCTGGTCACTGCCGGAATATACTTGTTGCTTATGTCTATGATGGGGTTTTATATCAGGGATTACGGTGGTAATTGGGGACGGATAGCTCAAATAGGTTTTAGCTTTTTAGCCGTATTATTGTTGTTGGTTTTCTTCGTTTCGGGGAGAGTCAGAGCATTGGCTAAGGTCTATTTTTCGAAGCATTTTTTTCAGCATCGTTACGATTATCGGGAGGAATGGATCAAGCTGAGTCGGACCCTGGCTCAGTTAAGTTCAATTGATGCTGTTTCCGGATTTATCGTAAAAACGTTGGCCGATTTAGTAGATAGTACCGGCGGCGGTTTATGGTTAAGAAACGAGCAAGGTGATTATTATTTGGCGGCAGACAACAATCTGGGTTTTCAAGCGCTACAATTGATTTCTAAACAGGACCCTTTACTGCTTTTCTTTAACAAGACCCAATGGGTTATCGATTTTGTCGAATATTATAACGATCCGGAAATTTATTCCGGAGCGGGTTTGGAAACATGGTATACCTTGGATCATAATATTTGGTTGATGGTGCCTTTGTGTTTACAAAACGAACTGGTGGCTTTTGCGGTATTGAGCAAACCCAGGGTGGCAAGGCAAATCGATTGGCAAGATCACGATTTATTGAAGACTGTCGGCATGCAGTTGGCCAACGCATTGGCATTGAGCAGAGCCAGCGATGATTTGAGCCGGTCGCGCCAGTTCGAAGCGTATAACCGGTTGTCGGCATTCTTGGTCCATGATCTTAAGAACCTGATCGCACAAATAACACTGATCGTTAAGAATTCCGAAAAACATAAACGTAATCCTGAATTCATCGACGATTCCATCGCCACACTGGAAAATGTGGTTACAAAGATGGAACGGATTCTCGGACAATTAAAAAAAGGTGATGTCGGTCGTGGCGAGGGGCATCGGGAACTCAATCTAATTGACGTAATCAAGGATGTGCAAATTCAACAAAACACCAACAAACCGCGGTTACAGGTGTTGGTGGAAGGCAATAGGATTCCCATCAAGGGGGACCGAGAAAAGCTGGTCAGCATAATTGGTCATTTGGTTCAAAACGCTCAGGATGCCACCGCCGACGACGGTTGGGTGAAATTGGAGGTGTATAGCGAGGGAGCCGGCGTCGTTGTAAAAATTATTGACAATGGTTGCGGGATGGATAAACAATTCATTCAACAACGCTTATTCACGCCGTTTGATACGACTAAGGGGAACGCCGGTATGGGAATCGGTGTTTACGAAGCGCGCGAGTATATTTTACAGCATTCTGGACAGATACTGGTCGACAGTGAGCCGGGTGTGGGAACAACTTTCACGCTACGGTTTCCTGCGGTTTGAAAGCAATCGTTAGGCAAACGAGTAGCGCGACGCAGCAGCAAGGAGTATCGGTATGAATTCTTTTTCCCGGACCAAACTAAGGTAGCAGAGAGGACCACCGTAAATGGAGGATAACAAAATATTGCTGGTCGTTGAGGATGACGCCGGACTGCAAAAGCAATTGAAATGGGCATTCGAGGATTTTCAGGTCGTGTTGGCCGAAGACAGAGAATCGGCAATTACCGCCTTGCGACGCTATATGCCCGCCGTTGTGACGCTGGACTTGGGGCTGCCTCCGGACCCGGCGAATGCGAGCGAAGGTCTGAAAACTTTGGCAGAAATATTGCGTTTGGCGCCGTCGACCAAGGTCATAGTTGTAACAGGTAATGACGACAGGGAAAATGCGATTCAGTCGGTCGCCCTGGGAGCCTACGATTTTTATCAAAAGCCGGTAGATCTTGAAATTCTTAAGTTGATTATCGACCGGGCCTTTCATCTCGATGTACTGGAAAAAGAAAAAACCAAATTGCAGATTGACGCCAAGGAACCCTTGTCCGGGGTCATCGCCGCTTGCGAAAAAATGCAAAAATTATCGAGGATTGTCGAGCGCATCGCACCGACACAAGTCACGGCCTTGTTACTGGGCGAAAGCGGTACCGGGAAAGAGGTATTTGCAAAAGCGATTCATCGGCTGAGTGACCGCGCAGACAAACCTTTTATTGCGGTCAACTGCGCCGCCATTCCTGAAAATCTGTTGGAAAGCGAATTATTCGGATATGAAAAAGGTGCATTTACCGGAGCCGTCAAACAGACCAAGGGAAAAATCGAGTATGCGGACGGCGGGACTTTTTTTCTCGATGAAATAGGCGATTTACCATTCTCCCTGCAAGCCAAACTACTGCGTTTCATTCAAGATAGAACCATAGAACGATTGGGGGGGAGAACGGTCATTCCTGTCGATGTACGAATTATATGTGCTACGCACCAGGACATTAAAACTCTGATCTCGGAAGGTCAATTCCGCGAAGATCTATACTATCGCATCAGCGAAATGACGCTGATGATCCCTCCGCTGCGTGAGCGGGACGGCGATGCGATAGTCATTGCAAAAGCGTTGTTAAGACGTTTTAGCGAAGAAAACAAAAAGAAAATCATTGGCTTCACTGAGGACGCTGCGAGAGCCATTGAAAGCTATCATTGGCCGGGTAATATCCGGCAAATGGAAAATAAAATTAAACGGGCGGTCATAATGTGCGATGCCGCCAATGTCACGTTGGAAGATTTGGATTTGTCCGTAGTCGAAGTCGAAAAGCAACTTCCATTCAATTTGAAGCAGGTCCGCGAAGAGGCCGAAACGGCGGCAATCAGGAGAACATTGGTATATTGCGATAACAACATATCGAATGCCGCGAAGCTCTTGGGAGTGACCCGTCCCACCTTGTATTCATTAATGAGCAAATATAGTATCGAACTCTGATTCGGCTTCTAAATCGACGATGTATACTTCGATTGTTCGAACGACGGGGGCTCCAAAAAGTGCGCGGTTGATACAACTTGGTGATCGAATGGTACGATCAAACCTCGCGGACTTTTTTGCAATGTCGTTTCGCAAGTCATGAAACCGCATATTGCTTTCTCAATCAATCATCGTGCATGGATGGACATTAAGCGGTGGCTGATACGCAGCGGTAAACGGCACGTTGATCGGGTGAAGTTGTTTTTCATTCAATCACGGGAGGCGAACTGACCATTGGGTAACGAGACGTCGTTCCGGCGAGGTATGAATGGGCTCGAGCCGCGTCGTTCGAGGTGACGGGAGAAATAATGAATACTGTGTTGATCACGGGAGCCAATCGGGGACTGGGCTTGGAATTTTGCAGGCAATATGCAAATGAGGGTTGGCAAGTGATCGCTTGTTGCCGGCATCCCGCTCAAGCGATGCAATTGAATTCGATCGCGGGTCGGCATTCGCGGTTACAGGTCTTCGAAATGGATGTGACCAATCACGACGAAATTGACGAATTGGCTGACAAGCTTTCCGCTTGTCCTGTCGACGTCTTGATTGCTAATGCCGGTATTTATGGCGATTCCGGCCGCAGTGGATTTGGCAACCTTGATTATGCCGCGTGGCGCGAGACGTTGGAAACCAATGTTCTGGGAGTGGTGAAGGTGGCGGAGGCGTTCGCTTCGCATTTGCGGCGTGGGAACAAACCGTTGATCGTCGCCCTAAGCAGTTTGATGGGAAGTATTGCCGATAATAATAGTGGCGGTAGCATTTTGTACCGTTCCAGTAAGGCGGCGTTGAACAGTGCTATGAAGACGTTGGCGATCGATTTGGAAAGTTTCGGAATCGGTGTTTTAGTTTTTCATCCCGGTTGGGTCAGAACGGATATGGGAGGGCCGAACGCTTTAATCGATGCCGCAACCAGTGTTTCCGGTATGGTTCAGCAAATTCGACAGTTCAAATTATCGAAAACCGGTGTTTTTTTAAAATACGACGGAACGCCGTTACCGTGGTAGTTGAAACGGCATTGCACAAGTAAGACCGGCGTCCTCGAGCTGATTTGTGGTTTCTTGTGTCGGTCGCGACCAGCGTCTACTTGTGCGGGGGCTTCTTCTCATGCAGTAACCCAATCATCTGAGTCAAAATCAAAATCGTAGGTCACAATGTCTTCCTCCGAGTAATCGCTC
>JBNLFT010000145.1:0-7150 GCA_050305675.1 Methylococcaceae bacterium | reverse complement strand
GAAACTGACACCCTACCTTTCGCACCGGCTAGGGAAAACGTTGCCCGATGCAACGCCCTTTGCACTAAGGGACACGGTAAGCGATCTTGCATCGAGAGCTACCGGAATTCTTACCATTGTGTCCTGTGAATTTACCAAAGGCCAAGTATCGATAAACGACGAGAACCTTTTTTACTCGCTACAGTCCGCAATTGCAGAAGTTAACGACATCGTGGCGGTAGTCGAGGACTACTGTCGAAAAACGCAAACCGAGAGGGCGCAGCAATGAGCAAACCTGAAAACCAAACAAACGCTAAATCAAACCCGGTCGATTTTTCCGCCAGGCTGAACGGCTACGACCCGGAGGCACCGGAACTGCTTAAGATGGTCGATGCTGTTACCCTGGCGGCCGATCGCGCCGAAGGTATTCTGCACTCTCTTTATTGGGCGCATGAAGAAAAAGGTGACGTGCCGGAAAGGGATCAAGTGCGAAACGCGGTCGATGCGGCTATTCTCGAGTTGAAAGATATCCGCGCTGTGATGACTCACTATCTTGCGGCCACTCATCAGCAGAGTGAACCAGTCGAATGAATGGGCATATATGATCGATGCTTAATAAAAACCGGCCATAGTGCCGGTTTTTTCTCTAAAAAAATTTCTCAAACTAAATCATGCCGCGTTTGCTTGATCGATTAAAAGCTGATATTCGCCATCTGTAAATAGACTAAAGTCATTTGGTAATTTAAAAACCGCCTTACATAGTAGACGGAATTGAATCGGTGCATCAGTATTTAAACTCTCAACCGACAAACGTACGTTAGTTTTCTCCATGATACGACATAAGTCACGGTTCAAATATCGAGGGCAATAGCCAACCTTAACCGGATCATCCGTTTCAATCATCAAGGCAAAACGGTCATGGCGATTGTCTATTTCTCTTTTCAAAGTCAAGCTATCGCCATGGCGTAAATTTTTAATTCGCTCAATATTACTTGGTTCAAGATAACGCAATCCATGGCTCAAGAAAAACATTTCCATTTCACCTTTTTCATTAATATCCGGATATGAATAAACGCATAACTCATCAGTAGCTCTCTTTCCTCCAGAGCGACCAAGTAATTGGATAGGATCGTTATCCTTCATTGGATCCATCGCTAACCAGCGCACATAGTCTGGATATTCTGGGCGCGAACTACTTAAAATCCGATTAGCAAATAATGGAAATAGTTCTTCAGAGTAATATGTTTTATATAAGTCACGCATTCTACCCAGATATTTAAAGCGATGGGATTCTAAAGCCCCCTTTGTATACGAAAATTTGTATACGTGATTTTCTCTATCTAATCGGCCAACAGTGTGCCAAAGACGAGTGTTAGGGTCTTGCCAAGCAATATAAAGGGCGTTCATACCATAACCTGTAGCAATCTTTCTTTATTTAACTTCAATAATGTTAAGGCAAATTCAATTGCTGTTTCACCTATTAATGACGGTGGTATTCTATTAAAAATTTCCTGACATTGTTCCGATGATATGTCACCTAACTTTCTAATCCACACCTTTGCCGCTTCAGGATTTTTTGTTGCAAGCTTCTGAAAAACTCCTAAAGTCGTAGGGGGTTTTCTATCGGTTTTGTTCAAATAAATCGCTGAACGTGCTCTTTCAATATAACGACTGATATGCCGGCCTCGGTCCCTAGTGGTTAACAGTTCTTTTCGTTTGGCGTCTTGTTCATTTTGCCCCATCGAAGCTGCATGATCGTAAGTAGGCGCTAAATAGATTTCATCGAAATGTACAACGCCCCAATTCTCATGATGCCTATCTTGATTTGCGATCCAGGCATCTAATAACAAATAGCCTAAAAATACGTCTACTGCATTTTTTATAGCTCGATCTGGCGGACTCCAATGTATAGGCAATCGAATATCTGAGCGACTCAATAAGGCAACTATTCTTACTAAATTATGTTCATTGCCTCCATATCGCTCTTGTTCAGGATATGAACTGTGTACTTCTGCCAACAATTCATTTCCCATAACCAAACGCCCACCATCCGGCACAATGTTTTTGGAAAGAACGCCTTTATTATCTTCGCACACAGCAAAATCATAGTGCGCATGAGGTAATCCTAACAGGGAACACAGCTCACAAGCTACTTTTTCTGACCAGTCTTCCCCTGTTTTCGGCCGGCCAATTTTGAATAAATAAGGCTGCTTGTCAATATGAAGCCAAGATTTCGACTTGTTTCCTTTTTGTTCTAGCAACTCCATTGCATCTTTATTTACTTGAATTATTGGAAAATAATCAGCCATTCAAGATTGAAGTAACAAAATACCAAAATTAGGGAAGGAAGAAAAATGAACTGATTTTGCTGCAAGTGCTACCGTAAAAAATCGTACTATCTAAGAAACTTAAACTCAATTGCCCCATAAGTGCCCCATATCCAAAATTTAAAGGAACGAATTTTATATAATGCATTGATTTTAATGGCGTCCCGAGAGGGATTCGAACCCCCGGCCTGCCCCTTAGGAGGGGGCCGCTCTATCCTACTGAGCTATCGGGACTAAATTGTTATTCTAACAGATGAGATATCGACGTGTCAGCGGCACCGGTATTTGGGGACCTCGACCGCTTTAAAAACTTTCTATGAATCGGGGGCTATTGATATGCGAGACTGAAAAGTTAGTAGCAAGACCTCACTCGGCCAAGAAATCATGTCCGAGGTTGCCCCAACCGTTTTCATAGACGAACTCCTCCAGTGGTTGCGCCTGGGTCCAGTTTTCCAATTCCAACATTGGTTTGTCGTAAAACTCCTCGACATAGCCAAGGCATAAAATCGCCACCGGCCGGGCGCCTTCGGGCATGGACAATAATTGCGCCAGTTCCGGTGGGTCGAACAACGACACCCAACCTAGGCCAAGCCCCTCGGCGCGGGCGGCCAGCCACAAATTCTGGATGGCGCATGCCGTCGAGGCCAGATCCATCTCCGGCAATGTGCGGCGACCGAACACGTGCTGCTCGCGCTTGTCTGGCATAGCAACGACCAACAGTTCGCCGCAATCGAGGACGCCTTCGACTTTCAGTTTCATAAACTGGTCGCGTCGTTCGCCCAACGCGGAGGCCGTTGCCACCCGTTCCTTTTCGACCAGTTCGTGTATTCGTTTTCTCAGTTCCAGGTCGGTTATCCGAAGGAAACGCCAAGGCTGCATCAGACCGACGCTGCCCGCCTGATGCGCTGCCCGCAACAGGCGTTTCAGCACTGACGAATCCACCGGGTCGGACAAAAAATGCCGCATATCGCGCCGCTCGGCAATCGCCCTATAAACACCGGCGATTTCTTCCTCGCTGAACCGGTGTTTATCCATTTGCCGCTATCCCCAGCATCACCGCCAGCTCAACCAATTCAACCGCGGCCCCGTACACATCTCCGGTCGTTCCGCCCAACCGCCGCAAGGCCGTCGCTCTGATCCAAACAACCATGGCAATCGCCGAAAGCACAGCTATCGACCCCACCAGCAACACACTCGACAGCACGATAACGAAGATCAGATATTTTATTTCCGTTGCCGGCAGGTGCTTCGCCAGGACGTCCCCCAATCCCTGCTTACTGACATAAGGGGCGGACGCCATTAACGCCAGTATCGCCGAACGTCCAAGCAGTGGGGCAGCCAACAACGCCGCAATCAGCTGTGTGTCGGTAAGCGACTGCAATACCGCCCATTTCAACAGCAACGTCAACAACAGCACGACAACGGCAATCGACCCTACGGCGGGGTCTTTCATGATCCGCCGGGTTTTCTCCGGGTCGCCCAGACCGCCCGCCCAAGCATCCGCGCAGTCGGCCAACCCGTCGAGATGCAGGCCGCCGGTCAACAGCACCCAGCCGGCCAATAGTAGCGCCGCCTGCAATGACGGCGGAAACGCTTGTAAAGAAGAAGCGGCCAATACTAAAATTAGACCGATCAACAATCCTATCAACGGGTAGTACAGCACCGACCGCTCCTGTTGCCTGTCGGTGGCGGAAAAAGAAATAGGAACGGGAATGCGGGTCAGCAGTTGCAGCGCCGCTAAGAAGGAATACACGTTGCAGACGATCTATTTAAGAAAACGCCCTTTCGCATCTTTATGGATATGGCCCGTCATCAGCAAAATACCTTCGATAAAACCCCACATCACACCATAACCTCCGGTAACCAGCGTCACCAGAATCTGTGCAATTCCGACACCGTAAAAGCCCAAATATATCCTGTGAAGCCCGATAGCGCCGAAGACGATGCCCAATAGCGCGGCAAGCCATTTTCTCTTTACCGGCTTGGTATCCCGCAAATACGCTCCAACCGGACTGACTTCAATCACCTTGCCGTCGTCGTCGATATCGAAATCGACGTCGTCGCCGGCCTGGGGAGGTGACTCGAGCTCCCATTGGTCGATGTAAAACTCGTAATATTGATCTTCGTATTTAATAATGCCGGTTTGAATCTTGTTGTCGTAGCTTTCTATGTGTCCAATCATTAATGCTTTACCTTAGACGTCACTGTTTTGTCGATTTAAGTGTTTGTAATCTTGGCCTCGGCAAATGTGGCCATTTCGTTGTGCAACCGGCAAGCCATCTGCAATAACGGGACCGCCGCCAATGCACCGCTGCCCTCTCCCAACCGCATCTCCAAATCCAACATAGGTTGGACGCCTAGTTCCGCTAACAACCGCCGATGGCCTTTTTCGTGCGAGCGATGGGCAAAAAACAACCATGCTCTCACTTCGGGATTGACTTCGACAGCACATAAGGCCGCTACGGTGGTGATGAAGCCGTCCACCATCACCGGCAAACGGCGCTGCGCGGCACGGACATAAGCGCCGACCAGCGCAGCAATTTCAAATCCGCCCAGCGTTTGCAGTATCGCCAGCGGCGAGGCGAGAAGCGTTCGATGTTTTACCAGGGCATCCTGGATGACCCGGCTTTTATGGTCGATTTGCGCCGGATTCAAACCGGTACCCGCTCCTGTCAGTTCCGCAGCCTGAATCTTCAGCATGGCACAGGCAACGGCGGTGGCGCTGGTCGTATTGGCGATCCCCATTTCACCACCGACAAACAGCTCGGCTTGCCCATTTAACGCCCGTTCGACAGCTGCTTTTCCGGCATTTAGCGCCGATTCAAGCTGGGTTTCCGTCATCGCCGGCTGGCGGCTGAAATTGGCAGTGCCGTCGCCCGCACGCCGGCAAATGACCGACTCCAGCGAAATCGCCTCGCGCAAGCCGACATCGATCACCTCAAAGGTAGCCCCGACATAGCGCGACAAGACATTGACCGCAGCCCCGCCGCTGGCGAAATTTCTGACCATCTCCGCCGTGACGACTTGCGGAAACGCCGACACCCTCTCTTCGGCTATACCGTGGTCGGCGGCAAATACCGACACCCAAACCCGGTTCACCGACGGCGTATCGGTACTTTGCAGCCCCGCCAGGCGTAACGCGAGTTCCTCCAACCGGCCTAGAGAGCCGGGCGGCTTGGTCAGCTGCGCCTGGCGGTCACGGGCTTTATCGAGAAAGTCGTCCGCAGGACTCGGGATTGCGGCAAACAACCAATCCATATAGACAGAATCCGTACCTCAAACCGCCGGTTTCAAAACCAGAGGCAAACCGGCGGTTACCAGCACCACGCGATCGCTAAGTGCGGCAATCTCCTGATGCAAACGGCCCGCTTCGTCGACGAAGCGGCGCGTCGTTTCATAAACGGACACAACGCCCTGCCCCACTTCGTTGCTGACCAGAACGACATTCCCGGTACATTCGGCAAGGGCCTGCAGCAAATCGTCTTTTTCCCGCTGAAAAACGGTCGGCTGCAAGCCGCCGCCGCTATCGAACAGCACGTTACTAAGCCAAAGCGTCAGACAATCGATCAATACGAAAGTCCTATCGCCGGCGTATTGCCTGATGGCGCTACCCAGTTTGACCGGCTCCTCCACGGTTCGCCAGGACCTCGGTCGGTCCGCCCGGTGTCGCTGAATCCGCGCCCGCATTTCGTCGTCACCAGCTTCGGCGGTGGCGAGATAAACGACGTTTTTTTCCGATCCCGTCGCCTGCCGCTCGGCGTACCGGCTCTTACCGGACCGGGCTCCGCCCAGCACCAACTCAATCATCCTTTAAGCGTACCGCCAACACATCGCATTTGGCGTAATGCAATACGCCGTTAGCCGTAGATCCCAACAACAAGGCCAACCCGTGCCGCCCGTGCGAACCGATCACCAACAAATCGACCCCGTTTTCTTCCGCAATCCTGACGACTTCCAGCTTCGGACTGCCGATTTCCAACCATTGTCGATCGGTCGGCACCCCCAGTTCTTCGCCGAATTCCGCCAGTCGCTTTTTTGCAGCCGCCATCAACTCCTCGGTCAAATCGACATCGAACGGAATGATCGGCCCGTAAGAGGCATCGCTAATCGGCAGATTATCGACCACGTGCACCAAACTCAAGCGGGCGTTATTCAATTCGGCCAACTGTTTCGCCTTGCACGCCACCTCCTTGCCGTGTTCGGAAAAGTCCGCCGCCAGTAAAATATGCCGATAGATCGCCATCCTTCCTCCTTCTATTGATTGGTCGTCAACTCAGGAAACAGAAACGCCATGACCTGATAGGACGCCAGTATATATAAAAAAGCGATGCCCAGCGCGAAAATAAACGGTTGCGCCAGGGCATGCCTGAGTATGTGCCCGGTTACCAACCAGTGCCACAGCATCAAACAGACGACCGCCAGAAAAGCCAACAATGTACCCGCTCCGATCAACGAAGCGATCGCCGGCAGCGCAAACAGGCTTATCAACGCGTCGGTCCCCAGCAACGCGCTAGCGGTTTGTCGGAAGCGTTTCCGCTTGCCTGCGAAAGTCAGCAATGCAAAGGCAAAACCAAGGACCAGCACGGCCTCCACAGTCGCCTGCAACAAGGCCGTGGACCAATCGGCACCGAGTTTTACGATCAGGAAATTGATCGCGATGTAAACCGGAACCAGCAAGCGCAACAGCCATTGCGAAGCGGGTACGTCCTGCGGACCTTTCTTGAAAATAGCGAGTTCGTAAAACATTTTGATAAGTTCTTACATGTCACTCGGCCTGTTCGAGTTGTTCTTCTGCCTCCATCCACTCTGCTTCCGCCTGTTCCAGCAAACTATCGACTTCCGCT
>JBNLFT010000144.1:0-7162 GCA_050305675.1 Methylococcaceae bacterium | reverse complement strand
GATGCCGGCACCGACGGGCACCGGCGGCGCGATCTGATAGGAACAAGCGCTGATCAGCAAGCAACAGATTGCGGCGACGAAAACGGGCAAGGAGGTTGGTCTCTTTCGGAAAAACTGAGGTCGTGCAATGATGCCCGTTTATCGGCGACGGCACAAGAGGCGAGCGGCAATCGGCCGGAAAGGGTTCCCGCTTGACGAAGGTCGCGATGGCATGCGGCGGCTCCGTGCACCTCGGCTTAAGCCGGTGCCGGTTTGGCCGATACAGTTACGGCGTCATCGGACCCGCGATTCCACCCGATAGCGGGCAAAGCCGATCGAGGCGGCTTTGTCACACCAGACATTCGTCGGTTAGTTCGACGCGGCCGTTCTCGTCGATGCTTTCGATGTGCACGTCGTAGCCCCACAGCCGGGCGACGTGGCGCAATACTTCGCCGGTGCTGTCGCCCAACGGCCTGCGATCGTGCATGTAGTGGCACAAAGTGAGCGATCGGTCGCCGTAGACATCGGCGTTCCACACTTGAATGTTGGGTTCCCGGTTGCCCAGGTTATACTGCTCGGCAAGAGTTTGCCGGATATTCCGGTAGCCTATGTCGTCGTGGATCGCGGAGATCTCAAGTTGCTCTTCGAGGTCGTCGTCGACCACGGCGAATAATTTCATTTCTCTGATCAAATGCGGCGACAGGTATTGCGCGATAAAGCTTTCGTCCTTGAAGTTACGCATTGCGTAGTCCAGTGTTTTTACCCAGTCGGTCCCGGCGATCTCGGGAAACCAGCGCCGATCCTCGTCGGTGGGGTTCTCGCAGATGCGGCGGATGTCGCGAAACATCGAGAAACCGAGCGCATACGGATTAATGCCGTTGTATCCGCGGCTATAGTAAGGGGGTTGGTACACGACGTTGGTGTGCGATTGCAGAAACTCCATCATGAAGCCGTCGGTGAGCTTGCCTTCGTCGTAGAGGTGGTTGAGCAGCGTGTAGTGCCAAAACGTGGCCCAGCCCTCGTTCATGACCTGGGTTTGCCGCTGGGGATAGAAATACTGGGCGATCTTTCTGACGATGCGCACGATTTCCCGTTGCCAGGATTCGAGACAAGGTGCGTTTTTTTCGATGAAATAGAGCAGGTTTTCCTGGGGTTCCGGTGGGTAGCGTTTTTCGGTCTTGGTTTCGCCGACCGTCTCCTTGGGCGGCAAGGTGCGCCACAAATCGTTCAGCTGCGATTGCAGATAGGCTTCGCGCTCCCGTTGGCGGGTTTTTTCCTTGGCCATGGACAGTTTGGTCGGCCGTTTGTAGCGGTCTACGCCGTGATTCATCAAGGCATGGCAGGAATCCAGGATCTCTTCCACCGCGACTTCGCCGTAACGTTCTTCGCATTCGGAGACGAAGTTGCGGGCGAACACCAGGTAATCCAAAATTCCTTCGGCATCGGTCCAGGTACGGAACAAGTAGTTGCCCTTGAAGAAGGAGTTGTGGCCGTAGCTGGCATGGGCGATCACCAACGCCTGCATCGTCATCGTATTCTCTTCCATCAGATAGGCGATGCAGGGGTCGGAATTGATGACGATTTCATAGGCCAGTCCCATCTGGCCGCGTTTGTAACTCTTCTGGGTCAGCATGAATTGCTTGCCGAATGTCCAATGATGGTAGCCTACGGGCATCCCGACCGACGAGTAGGCGTCGATCATTTGTTCGGACGTGATCACCTCGATCTGGCTGGGGTAGGTGTCCAGTCCGTAGTAGGCGGCGACCCGGCCGATTTCCTTGTCGTACAGGCGCAGCAGTTCGAAGGTCCATTCGGAATCTTCGGAAAGGGGTTGGCGTACGGCGGGTTGTTTGGCGGTCGTTCTTTCCACGATCTCGTTTGTCATCATGCCACCTTCTTCCGGAACAGTTCCCGGAAAACCGGATAAATGTCTTCCAGACTCAGGATGCGCTGCATCGTGAAGTGTCTGCTCACCGACTTCACGTATTCGTATTCCTCCCAAAGACTTTGCGGGTGCTCCGCCTTGATTTCGACATAGGCATAGTACTGAACCAACGGCAACAAGCTGTTGATCAGCAGTTCACGGCAATACGGCGAATCGTCGTTCCAGTTATCGCCGTCGGAGGCTTGAGCGGCATAGATGTTCCATGATCCGACCGGATAGCGCTCCTGGATAATCTGGTGCATTAATTCCAAGGCGCTGGAAACCACGGTGCCGCCGGTTTCCCGCGAGTGGAAAAACTCGTCCTCGTCCACTTCCTTGGCCACCGTGTGATGGCGCACGAACACCAACTCGATGCGTTCGTAACTGCGGGTTAGAAACAAGTAGAGCAGCATAAAGAAACGCTTGGCGATGTTTTTGCATTCCTCGTCCATCGACCCGGACACGTCCATCAGGCAGAACATCACCGCTTGGCTGGCAGGCTGGGGTTTGTCGACTCGGTTTGCGTAACGGAGGTCCCAGGTATCGAGGAACGGAACGGCCGCGATCCGCGTCTTGAGCGCTTCGATTTCCTTTCGGAGCGCGGCCGCCTCCGGACTGTCCGCCTGCCCCTGCGCCGTCAATTCGGCCAGCCTGTCCTCGGCTTCCTTGAGCGCATTTCGCGAACCCGACGACATGGCGAGACGGCGGCCGATCGCCTGTTTCATGGACCTGACGACGTGCAGGTTCGACGGGTTGCCGTCGCTGGTGAAGCCGGCCCGCACCCGCTTGAATTCCGGCACCGCGGTGAGTTGTTTCTTGACCAGATCCGGCAGCGCCAGATCCTCGAAGAAATAGTTCATGAATTCTTCCTTGGACAACTCGAACACAAACTCGTCCATGGCTTCGCCGTCCGGCGAACCGCGTCCTTTTCCTCGGCCGGATCCTCCGCCTTCCGGACGATCCACGCGGTCTCCGGTGACGAATTCCTTGTTGCCGGGATGGACGACGGTGCGGCGACCGCCGGGGCCTTGTTGGAACACGGGTTCCCGCAGATCCTTGGAGGGGATGGATATCTTTTCGCCGCGTTCCAGGTCGGCCACGTCGCGCCCGGACACCGCTTCCGCCACGGCTTTGCGTATTTGGCCTTTAAATCGGCGCAGAAAGCGTTGCCGGTTGACGGCGCTGCGGTTTTTACCGGAAAGGCGGCGATCTACGAATTGGTTCATAACGTTTCAGCAGTAAAAATTTCTTTCTCCGGCAGGAAATAGCGGGGACGGCGACGAGCGGGTCAGCCGCTCGTCTCGTCCCGTAATCAACTATCGGAAGCTGGGCGGTAGGCGAAAAAGCCGGATCACGACGCTTTTCTCGCCCGCAAAAACCACTCGGCCAGCAGGCGCACCTGCTTGTCCGTATAACCCTTGGCAACCATGCGTTCGACGAACTCGTGGTGTTTTTTCTGTTCCTCGCTGGATGCCTTCGTATTGAAGGATATGACCGGCAGCAGATCCTCGGTACTTGAAAACATGCGCTTCTCGATCACCGCGCGCAGCTTCTCGTAACTGGTCCAGGTGGGGTTCTTGCCGTGATTATGGGCCCGCGCCCGCAGCACGAAGTTAACCACCTCGTGGCGAAAATCCTTGGGATTGGCGATGCCGGAGGACTTCTCGATCTTTTCCAATTCGGCGTTGATTTGGGAACGGTCGAGGATTTCTCCGGTGTCCGGATCGCGGAATTCCAGGTCCTGAATCCACATGTCGGCGTAAGTTACGTAGCGGTCGAAAATATTCTGGCCGTATTCGGAGTAAGATTCCAGATACGCGGTCTGCAGTTCTTTTTCGATGAACTCGGCGTAACGCGGCGCCAGATATTCCTTTAGATAGCCGACGTAGCGTTGTTCGACTTCGGGCGGGAACTGCTCCTGTTCGATCTGCTGCTCCAGTACGTACAGCAGGTGTACCGGGTTGGCCGCCACTTCGCTATGATCGAAGTTGAAGACCTTGGACAGGATCTTGAACGCGAATCGGGTGGATATGCCGGTCATGCCTTCGTCGACCCCGGCAAAATCGCGGTATTCCTGGTAGCTTTTGGCCTTGGGATCGGTTTCCTTAAGGTTCTCCCCATCGTAGATGCGCATCTTGGAATAAATGCTGGAGTTTTCCGGTTCCTTGAGCCGGGTCAGCACCGAGAACTGGGCCAGCATTTCCAATGTGCCGGGCGCGCACGGTGCTTCGCATAGCGAACTGTTGTGCAATAGTTTCTCGTAGATCTTCACTTCGTCGCTGACCCGCAGGCAATAGGGGACCTTGACGATATAGATGCGATCCAGGAAGGCCTCGTTATTCTTGTTGTTGCGGAAGGAAATCCATTCGCTCTCGTTGCTGTGCGCGAGTACCACGCCGTCGAAAGGGATGGCGCCGAAGCCCTCGGTGCCTTTGTAGTTGCCTTCCTGGGTAGCGGTCAGCAACGGATGCAAGACCTTGATCGGCGCCTTGAACATCTCCACGAATTCCATCAACCCCTGGTTGGCCAGACACAAGCCGCCGGAGTAACTGTAGGCGTCCGGATCGTCCTGGGAGTATTTCTCCAGCTTGCGAATGTCGACCTTGCCGACCAGCGACGAGATGTCTTGGTTGTTTTCGTCGCCCGGTTCGGTCTTCGATATGCCCATTTGGCTCAATACCGAAGGCCAGCGTTTGACCACCCGGAACTTCGTGATATCTCCGTTGTACTCGTGCAGGCGTTTTACCGCCCACGGCGAAAGCACCTTGTTCAGGTAGCGCCGGGGGATGCCGTATTCCTGCTCCAGAATGTCGCCGTCTTCGTCGGCCGAGAACAGAGAGAGTGGCGAATCGTTGACCGGCGAGCCTTTGATGGCGTAGAAGGGCATGTGCTCCATCAGCTGTTTCAGTTTTTCGGCCAGCGACGACTTGCCGCCGCCAACCGGTCCGAGCAGATAGAGAATTTGTTTCTTTTCCTCCAATCCTTGGGCGGAATGGCGGAAAAACGAGACGATCTGTTCGATGGTCTCCTCCATGCCGTAGAATTCTTTGAAGGCCGGATAAATTTTGATTACTTTGTTGGAAAAGATGCGTGACAGGCGGGCGTCCTTTCGGGTATCGACGAGTTCCGGTTCGCCGATCGCAGCCAGCATTCGCTCCGTCGCACTGGCGTAGAGCATGCGATCATCCTTGCACATAGTCAGGAATTCCTCGAGACTGTACTCCTCTTCTTCCCGGCGGTGCCGGGAGGCGTAGTGATTGAATAGCGTCATGTTTTCACCTCCGGTTGGACAAGATGGCGAACCTCTCTATGGTCGGAGCAACGGCCGTGCCAGGAAACCATAGACCATCTCGCCTTTAGCTATGACCGTGTAGCGCCACTTTGGTGCCGGCGTCTACACAAAGAATTTTTCATGCACTTCAGCGGGTCGTCGAGGTGCAATTGTGGTGCGCTTTTTAATTATGATGCAATGTCGGTGATTTTGCTTCCAATTATGTGAAATCGTCGAGGAAATGGACAACAAGTGGCGCCAGCGCTGACCGCTTATGCGATTTCGCCGGCGATAACTAGATGACGGTCGCTGACCCGATCCACCGCTAGCGAAGCTAAGCCGGCATCACGTAATTGCCGTTCGATCTCGTCGGGAGTCAAGGCCGCGAGGAGCGAATTGTAGAAATCGCGTTGCAGAATTTCCGGCTCTTCGGCGGCGTACCGGTTCACCAAGTGTTCGGCCTGTTGCGGGGATTGCGGACGGAACAAGTCCATCACCATTATCTTGCAGCCGGGTCCGGCGTAAGTGTTGATCAATTCCCAGAGCGTCTGCGGACGGTGTAGATGGTGCAGAAAACTATTGCTGACGATCGCGCAATACGGTTCCTGCGGAAGCGTAACTTCCGGCAGGGTTCCGTGTAGGAACCGGATGCGTTGTCCGACGGAAGGTTTTAATTGCTTTCGCTGTTCGGCAATCGCCAGCATCGGCTTGGAGCCGTCGACAGCAACCACCCGACAGCGGACAAAACGTTCGGCGAAACGGAAAGTCATGTTGCCGGGGCCGCAGCCCAGGTCGAGAACCGGTCCGTGCAATTCCGTTCCGGGAAACGCCTCCTCGAACGCCCGAAGCGCCAACGTATCCGCTTCCGAAAAGTCGGCTGCGGCATAGGCCTTTGCCTGTTCCGGTTCATCCATCAATTCGGGTTCCAGCGTTCGTTTCATTTCGGTATCGGGATAAGCGGTCTGTTCGAGGATTAAGAATAGGCGATCTTAACCTATCGATAGCGGTTTATCATGTCGCGCAGCGCTCTGGGTTTAATTTTGCCCGCGTGCCCGGCGGAACCGAACGCCTCGTAACGGGATCGGCACAGCGCCTGCATCGCATCCCGTGCTTCTTGGTAGATCTTGCGGGCGTCTAATTCCGCCGCATTTTCCGGCTGGGCGATATAGCGCCGGATGGCGCCGGTGGACGCCATCCGCAGATCGGTGTCGATATTGATTTTACGGACGCCGTACTTGATCCCTTCGATAATTTCCTCGACCGGTACGCCGTATGTTTGTGGGATTTTGCCACCGTGTTCATTAATGATACGAAGCCATTCCTGCGGTACCGAACTCGATCCGTGCATCACGAAATGGGTATTCGGCAAACGCTGTTGCAATGTTTTCAAGCGACTGATGACCAATACCTCGCCGGTGGGCGGATTGCTGAACTTATAAGCGCCGTGGCTGGTGCCGATGGCAACGGCCAGCGCATCGACTTGGGTCTGCTCGACGAATGCGACCGCTTCGTCGGGGTCGGTCAGCAATCGGCTGTGGTCCGATTGCTCCAAGGATCCCAAACAGCCGATTTCCCCTTCGACCGACACCCCGCATGCGTGCGCCATCTCGACTACCGCGCGCGTCACGTTTACGTTATATTCGAAAGATGCTGGCGTCTTCATGTCTTCCAGCAAAGACCCGTCCATCATCACCGAGCTGAAACCGGACTGTATTGCTTGGGCGCAGATATCGGGCGTTGGAGCATGGTCCCGGTGCATGACGACCGGAATATGGGGGTATTGTTCGACCGCGGCCAGAATCAAATGGCGCAGGAACACCTCGCCGGCGTAGCGATTGGCTCCGGCCGAGCCCTGCATGATGACCGGGCTGTCGCAGGCGTCGGCCGCTTGCATAATGGCCTGGACTTGTTCCATGTTGCTGACGTTGAACGCCGGAATGCCGAAATCGTGTTCCGCGGCATAATCCAATAGTTGTCGCAATGATACT
>JBNLFT010000143.1:0-7192 GCA_050305675.1 Methylococcaceae bacterium | reverse complement strand
ATCGTTTTAAAGGATGCGATCGACCTGATCCGCAGCGGCTTTTTTTCGCACGGCGACGTCGGATTATTCCGCGATTTGACCGATAACCTCGTTTACAGCGACCCATTCCTGGTTTTCGCCGACTTCGACGCCTACTGCGAGTGCCAGGAACAGGTCGATGCGGCCTACCGGGACCGCACGAGCTGGAGCCGGAAGTCGATGTTGAACACGGCGCGTTCGGGGAAATTCTCCTCCGACCGGACCATCGCCGAATACTGCCGCGATATTTGGAAGGTCGGACCGGTCGCCATCGACATGCCGCCTTTCGATTCGTTCAAATTGCGTTGACGCGGAACGACGCTGCGACAAACGGGCGGCCGGCGCGCCGCCGTAGATTCAGCCGTACAGCAGTTCGGTGCGGTAGTCCGCCCCGGTCTTGAAATTGACGTAGATGCGCCAGCTGCCGCCGCGTTTAACGCCGAACACGCTGGCCGGCTGATCCGACGAGAAATACTGCCGCGAGTCGAGCGCCGTGCCGCGGACGATATCGGGGTTGTCGGCGACGACATGCTGCGCCAGTTGTTGCAGGGCCTCGGCGCGGGCGTCGAAGCGGTGGGTCTGGTCGCGAGCCAGATAATTCTGCTGCGATTCGAACAGCGATTGGATAAAGCTTTGCCCGACCGCGGCGACCTGGATGTTGTGGTGAATGACGATCAGGTTCTGCGGGGTCTCGAACACCAGAATGCCGCAGCCGGTCAATGTCGCGGTAAAAAACAGCTGCGCCTCGTGGCCCAGCGAGATGGCATAGGCTTCGTCGGCCCGCCATTGCAGCCAATACGCGCGGTCGGTGACGAACTGGGCCAGCGGATTGGCCGGACGGTTGGTTTCCACCCACAAGGCGCTGGTGGGCGGGATGCCGGTGTTGTCGTAGCGCAGCGATACCGGCGTCACCCGGGCGTCGGAGTATTGGTAATGAACCGGTACCGCGCCGCCGCCGTACTGGGCGGTGCGCTGCACCACGTTGCGGAAGTTCGGCGTGACCGGGTTGATATTGATGCGCATCCGGCGTACCGGGCCGGCGTTCAAAAATGCGGCGGGATCGTTGAGAAATTGGCGGTATTGATTCTGATTCATCGGTTGCTTCGTATCCTGAACATTGGTTTAAGGTTTATGTATTATCGTCGTCCCAGTCCAGCGGCGTTTGCGTGAACACCTTGTTGCCGCTGAACATCGCCGAGACCAGGCCGCTCTTTTCCCGGATTTCCGCGATAACCACGCCGGCGATGTGCAGCACGATCGCCGCCGCCAGCAGGTAAAAAGCGTATTCGTGCACGGTGACGAACGGTTTTCTGAAAGCGCGCATTTGCTCGTAGGCGGCCAGGTCGACGCCTTCCTTGGAGCCGGGTTTAAGAGCGGCCAAGCGGGCGTGATCCTCGCCGCCGCCGGTTACCCATTCGGCAATCTCGTGGCCGAACGGCGGCAGATACAGATCGGTGCCGGCCAGCACCAGACCGGTGGTCGCCTGGGAAATCAGCAACAAAAACAGCAAGGTCGCCATCAATCTTGCCAGCGGATTATGGCCCGCATAGTGCGCCGGTTGGGCGGTTTTGCCGGCTTTCAGATAGCTTGCCAGGGCGCGCGGATATCCCCGGCCGCCGGGAAGTATGGCCGACCATCTGGCAAACCGGCCGCCTACGAAGCCCCAAACGATCCGCCAGCCCAGGTTAAGGACGAATAGATAGCCGATATAGGCGTGGACCGTCTTCAACAGTATTTTGCCGTCGGGACTGACCCCCAAGCTCTTGTTGTTCAGCAGCACCAGGCCAAGGCCGATAAGGCAGACGATGCAAAGGACGTTCAGCCAGTGAAAAACGCGGACGGAGCGGTCCCACACCCGGTAAGAATAGAGCGCATCGTTGTTGTCGTTTGCGTCGTTCATCGTTATGCTCCCCAAAAGATTCCCAGTTCGATTAGGACCGTCGAAGGGCCGTGTAAACAGCCCCCTACGGTAAGAATAGCCAAATAATAGCCGTTATTTCCCCGACCCGAGCGGAATCGGTGTCAGGCTTTTACGAAGTTGCCGACTTCGGCTTCGCCCAGGAGTCGGCGCAAATCCTCGCATTCCAGGTCGAACGCATAACCCAACACCCCACTGCCGATCACGAGTCGAGGGTAGTCGAACACGCCCTGGTCCACCAGTACGGTCAACTGTTCGGGCAATGCGATAGGGGGCACCGCGCCGATCGGATAGCCGGTTGCCGCCAACACTTCGGCGGGCTCGGCCATAGTCAGCCGGCGCTCGTTCAGATGCTTGCGCAGGACGGCCCAGTCCGCGCGGCCGCCGCCGGCCACCGCGAGCAGCACGAAGCGTTCGGCGCCGGTGCGAAAGACCAAGCTGCGGACGATTTGTCCGGGGTCTCTGTCTAGGCCGGCCAGCAGTTGTTCTAGCGAGCGAACCGGCTTGCGCTCGGCGTCCAAAGGTATCGCCAGCGTCTCGTAGGCGACGCCTTGCCGATCCATCAACTCGCTTACGGGGGAACTCGGTAGGTCGTTCATAAGGCCTCCAATGGTTGTTACCTTGAATCAATCGACGGCCGCCCGTTGCAAAAACGGGCCGCCGTTAAACCGGAAAGCTGTCGGCCGCAGCGGGCTATTACCGGCGCAACTGCCGATCGTGCAATCGCGCCAGCAGCAGCAAGGCGGCGATCGCCCCGAGCAGGGCGAATGCCATGTCGGCTTGGGTGTCCCAGACATAACCCTGGGTCGACAGGAACGCGTCCGCCGATTCGCCGATGGCGACCGCGGCACCCCATTCGATCAATTCGTAGGCCGCGCTCAGGGCCAAGCAGATCGAGACGATGAAGAAATTGCGCCAGGCGGGAGAATTCACGACCTCGTTACGGATCAGAATTTCCCGGGCGACCATCGCCGGCACGAAACCCTGCAGGAAATGGCCGACCTTGTCGTAGTTGTTTCTTTCGAATCCCAGCAGCAATTTCAGGCGATCGAACAACGGCACTTCGGCGTAAGTATAGTGGCCGCCGATCATCAGCACCACGCAATGCAGCAGAATCAAGGCATAGAGCAGGCGGGTCAGAGGAAAGGAACGGTAAGTCAAGGCCAGGATCAGAAAGCCGACAACGGCCGGCGCCACTTCCATGCTCCAGATCAGATAATCCTTCGGCTGCACGGCGGACCATACGAACACCGAGAAAAATATCGCTAGCCAGGCGATTCTCAGCATGGCCGATACGGGGCGAACAAGGCCGGGCGGCAACAGCGTGCGGCGGCGAAAGGATGCTTCATCGTCAGTCTCCGTTTCAAGCTAGCTGGAATACCGCTACGTCGCTTTGCACGAAGTCGACCCGGCAGCGGTAGCGTTCGGCCAGCCAACGCAGGGTCGGAATCGAGAAAAAACTGATGTGCGTCAGGTCGTTCTTATAATGCCAGCGGGCAAAGGCCTCGCGGTCGATCACCCGCTTGGTCATGACGCCGAGCAGTCCGCCCGGTTTCAATAACGCGAACAATCGTTCGAACTCGGCCCGCGGCGTGCGGAAATGTTCGATCACTTCGGTTGCGGTAATGAAATCGTAGCGGCGCTCCAATAGCGCCGGGTCGTCGGCATAGAAAGGATCGTAAATCCGCATGTCGAAACCTCTCTCGGACATCATCGCCGCCAACGCCGGTCCCGGACCGCAGCCGAAATCGAGTCCGCTTGCCCCGTCCGGCAAGCGCGCCGCCAAAGGCTCGAGCAAGCGGGATAAAAACCGCCGGTATCCGGAGTCGGCTGGATCGTTGCGATGCAAATCGTAAATCGATTTTTCCGCGCCAAGAGACAGATGCTGCTCCGGCGGCACGAAAACCAGCAGACAGCGTCCGCAGCGACGGTAGGTTCGCCTCCGGTCGGCGTGAAACGCCGCCGTGTCCTCGCCGAGACAAAGCGGACAACTTACTGATGTTGCTTGATCCATTCGGCGCTTTTGTCGATCAATTCGCGGCGAACCGATTCCTCGCTGCGGTTGAACCGTTTCAGCATCTTGAACGAGTGGTCGCCGCCTTCGATGACGCAAAGATCGGGATAGGTGGGCAGGTCTTCCAGTATCGGGACGAATACGTCCAGTTCGCACAGCGAGTCGCGGCTGCCCTGAAAAAAAAGCATCGGCGAGTGCACGGAGTTCAAGTCTTGGCAGCGCGGCTTGTGGGTTTTGCCCGGCGCGTGCAGCGGATAGCCGTAAAGGATCAGCCCCGCGAATCCGTCTATCTTGGCCGCCAACAAAGTGGCGTAACGGCCGCCCATGCTCTTTCCGGAGAGGAAGATCTTTTCCCTGGGAAACCCGGTTTGGGCCATTACCGCATCGATCACGGCCAGCCAAGTGTCCTCTAGCACCGACGGCGTGTTGGGGGCGGCCCGGCCTTGCTCCAGATAGGGGAAATTGAACTTCACCGTCATGATGTTGTGTTCGGCGATACCTTCGTGCAGATTACTGATGAACTCCGAATGCATGTCTTTGCCCGCGCCGGGAGCGATCAGTAAAATCGAGTCGTAATGTTCCGGAATCAACCAAATCGAAGTGACATAGGCTTTCGGGTTGACGGTGATTTTATGGGTTTCAGTTTTCATGTCTGGAAATGTGCTTGACCGGATACAAAAGTTCTATATAATACGCGCTTCACTAGCGGAGCGGTAGTTCAGTTGGTTAGAATACCGGCCTGTCACGCCGGGGGTCGCGGGTTCGAGTCCCGTCCGCTCCGCCACATCGCAATTCCTCATGCGGGATTGTCACTGCCGATATAAAAACAGTCAACGTCCAGTTGCTGTTGCGTTTTTTCCATCAGCCTCTTAATCCCGAACTGCTCGGTCGCATGGTGGCCGCCGGCCAGCATATGGATGCCGTGTTCCTGGCTGTCGTGCCAGTCGTGTTCGCTGATTTCACCGGTAATGTAAGCATCCAGCCCCTGCTCGAACGCGCTTCGCCACTCGCTGTTGGCGCCGCCGGTAATGATGCCGAGCGTTGAAACAGTTTGGTACTTGTTGCCGGAGGCGAGAATGACCGGATGCTGCAGTACCCGTTCCAGCCGTTCGGCCAGCGTCGCCGCCGAGACCGGAGTTTGCAGGCGGCCCTTGATACCGGTCGGAGAACCTTTATAGTCGCCGAACGGTTGTTGTTCGACGCAATCGATCAGCCGGCCCAGTGTCGCCGCGTTGCCGACTTCGGGATGGCCGTCCAGCGGCAAATGATAAGCGTAAAGGTTGACATCGTGCTGAAGCAACGGTTTAACGCGCGCGGCGTAGGCGCCGGTAAGCGGTTTTGCGCCTTGGAACGACCATAGCAGGCCGTGGTGCACGACCAGCGCTTCGGCCCGTTGTTCTATCGCCTTGCCGATCGAGTCGCGGGTTGCGGAGACGGCAAAGGCGATTTTGCCGATTCCTTCCCGGCCTTCGATCTGCAATCCGTTGTGGCCGTAGTCGCTATAGTTGTCCGGTTGCAGCAGGTTGCGGTAAAACTCGGTCAGTTGTTGTCTGCTGATCATAGCCGTTGCCAGTGCCGCCAGATGATCTTGAAAGTGTCGGTGAGCGTGGCGTCGTTGTCGGTGACCCGGCGGTCGATCTCGGCACGGGAGAACCAACCGCCGTCGTCGATTTCCGCCGGGGCCAGCGTAAAAGGCCCGTTATGGCGGCAGCGATACACCTGAACGAATTCCATGCCCAATTGCGGCGTCGGCTCCAGTTTGAACAACGGGGTGAGGGTTCCCGCCACGTCGATGCCGAGTTCCTCTTCCGCTTCCCGCAACGCACAGGGGGTGTAGTCTTCGCCCAGATCCACGTGACCGGCGGCCGAGGTGTCCCACAGGCCCTTGTTCAGGTCCTTCGACATCGAGCGCTTTTGTAAAAACAACCGGTCCGTGTCGTCGAATACCAATACGTGGACCGCGCGGTGCCGCAATCCCCGGTGGTGGATTTCCGAACGCGGCAGACTGTCGATAATTCGGTCGTGCTCGTCGACGACGGAAAGCAGTTCGTTGTGCATTTGTTCTCGATTCCTGAAGCCAGGTCGTGTAAGGTAGCGTTTTTTCATGATTTTAGCAAAAACTGGACAATGGCAAGAAGAAGTCAGCACAGTCTGGAAGAAATTAAGGACATGGTGTTAAAGGCCGCCGAAACGATCGTCGAAGAGGAAGGGTTTCCGGCGTTGAAGGTCAGGAAAATCGCCTTGGAAATCGGTTATACCGTCGGCAGCATCTACATGGTTTTCGACAACATGGCCGACTTGATCCGCCACGTCAAAGGGCACACGCTGGACGATCTGGCGCGGGAGCTGGACAGGGTGCAGGAGGGCGACGACGTCGAGCGCTGCGTCGGCGAACTGGCGAAGGCGTATCTGGCGTTTGCCAGCCGCAACAAGAACCGCTGGAGCATGATCTTCGAGCAGTGCCAGCAAGAGGAAGGCGAGGTCCCGCAATGGTATAAGGAGAAGGCGAATCGGATGTTCACCCGTATCGAAGCCCTGTTCGCCCGCTTGAGCCCGGAAAGGTCCGCGGAGCAAAACCGCACGGCGGCCCGCGCGTTGTGGAGCGGCGTGCATGGCGTATGTATGCTGTCGCTGACCGGCAAATTGGAGCTGGTCGGCGCGGGCGATATCGAGCAGGTAGTCGAAACCTTGGTGGATAATTTTCTCCTCGGCTGGACCGGAAAGGCCGGGAATTCCAGGTGACCGGAAGCGCGATGCCGGCCGGCGACGGCCGCGGCGGCTGGCCGCCCGCCGGTCGCCGGGAACTGATGGCGTGGGCGCTCTACGATTTCGCCAACTCGGGGTATACCACGGTGGTCCTGACCACCATCTACAGCGCCTATTTCGTCGGCGTGATTGCCGCGCCGCTGGAGCGGCAGGATGCGGGCATGGCGACTCTGTTATGGTCGCTGGCCGTGGGCCTCGCCAATTTTACCGTCATGCTCGCCGGACCGGTGATCGGTGCAATGGCCGATCACCGCGCCAGTAAGAAGACGTTTTTGCTGGTGTCCAGCATCGGCTGCGTGTTGGCGACCGGTTTGCTGGCGCTGGTCGGGCCGGGGGACGTGTGGTGGGCGATGCTGTTGGTGACATTGTCGGCGGTCATGTTCGCCGGCGGCGAGAATCTGATCGCCGCCTTTTTGCCGGAGTTGGTGCCCAAGGAAAACATGGGGAGGATGTCCGGTTACGGTTGGAGCATCGGT
>JBNLFT010000142.1:0-7255 GCA_050305675.1 Methylococcaceae bacterium | reverse complement strand
GGAAAACACGCCGATCGATTATTTGGATTTCGCTTCGCCGGTGTCGGGGCTAGGCTCGAAGATCGGCTTCGATGCGACCAATAAATGGCCCGGGGAAACCAGCCGCGAATGGGGTCGTCCGATCGTCATGAAACGGGAAGTGATCGACAGGGTCGACCGTATCTGGGATTCTTTGTTTCCTTAAGCGGCGTCCTTGCGATCCGCATGAATCCGTTCTAGCGATCGATATTGCTCGACCAACGGCGAGAGTATTTTCGTAGACGCCGTAACCGTCCTCGACTTCTCGATGCTGGCTTGAGGGAAATACCGATAACATCAGTATTTTCCCAAAGCGCTCGGCGCGTTAACCGGAAATTTGCTCGACTTGATTGACGACTTCGGCCGACGCCAACTCGAGACCTTTTCTAAAACAATCGCAGGCTTTGTCTTTATCGCCTTTTTCCAGCAGCAAATCGCCAAGCATCTGATAAGCCGCAACCGTTTCGTCGGTGGCGATGCTTTTCGCAAAATATTGCTCGGCCTTTTCCATTTGCCCGCACCTACGGCTGATCTTGCCTAAAATCCTGAGCAATACGGCGTCGGTATGATGAACCGCCAGCCATTGTTCGGCCGTTTGCAGAAGTTTCGTGTAATCGTTCGACTGAATATTGGCATAGAGCACCAGCAACGTCTCGTCCCAATGCTTCATCAGCGCATTGACCAGTTCTTCCTCGATTTTCGCGCCGGCACCGGCCTCTATCATCGCAGCGTAATAAATCGTGGCGACGCCTTGAACGGATCGAATATGTTCCGGGGTGTCGATCCAACACTGACGAATCTGATGCTCGTCGCCTTCCTCTGCCGCCTGCCGCAACAATCGACTGTAGGTTTCCGTTTCCAGCAACTTGACTTCGGCTTCCATCAGAACCTTGTTCTTGTGCAACGAAGGGATCAATTTCCGCAACCCTTCCCAGTCGCCGGCCAGTCGATAAGCCTGGTGCAACATTTTCAGCACGCTGGCATGCCCCGGATCGATCGAATGCAGCCGGCTCAGGGTCTCCAGGGCTTGGTCGAATTGCATTTCGGACAAATGCAGTTCGGCTCGGGTCAAGCCCACGGCAATATCACTGTCCGAGGCTTGCGCCGCCGCCTTGCTAAGGTATTCGTCGCGTTTTTCGATCGCCCCGCGCGACTGTGCCGCGCGCGCGGCGGTCAAATAATGCAATAACGGCGCGCCGCTATTGGCCGCGTGCTTGATCAGAATCTTCTCGGCCCGTTCCCAGTTGCCTTCGGCCGAATCGACCAACCCGGCAATCAACGCTTCCTGAGAGCGATTGAATTTGATGTTTTTTCCCTTCTCTTTCATGCGCGACGGCAAACGCAGCAACCAACCCAAAAATCTGAAAAAGACATAGAAAATAAAGAAAAAAATCACCACCGCGACGGCAAACACCACCAACGACGTTTCCAACGACCAATGCCCGAAGCCGATCAGGACATAGCCGGGGTCGTTGTATTGAGACAGCCAACCGTGGATGACGAAGGCCGCGGCAATCGCAATAAACAAGGCCCCCAGAAAGTAAATGATATTTTTCATAATGTGCTCTTTATTGCGTTGGTTCCGACTGTCCCGCCGGCTGGTCCCGCCCTTCCAACAGAGCCTTGTCGTTTTCTATCCTCAGCTTGCTGATGTCGCGCAGCATCTTTAACGATCCACTGATATCGGGAAACTCGCCGCGAATCTGAATCGCTCCGAGTCTGTCGAGTTCTTCCGAAAAATCTCTGGCGTCACTGTTTTGGCTGAAGTTTTCCGTCAACCATCGCTTGGCGTCATCGATGGCCGTTTTATACAGGTTGTCGTTTTGTTGGACCAAGGCGATCTTGATCATTTCCACCTTGACCCCCATTTGATCCTTGACGAACTGAGCCTCCTCCGGGGTCAGAATTTCCTTGACCGGCTGGTCCGTATGCCGCAACGTGACATAGCCTTCCAATTGACCGAAAATGGCACTCAGAAAATCGTGGCCTTCCTCGGACGGTATCTTATGATCGTGTATCGCCGGGGATTTGGTCAGTTCTTTACCTGCATACGGTAAAAACACCGCCAGACCGTCCACTTTTTCCTTTAACAACTGCAGACTGGAATACATGCCGACGATATCCGGCACCGTGGCGCTTTTCAAACCGGCCAATTCCTTGGCAATTTGCTCCCGAACCTTGAACACCGAGGCGTCGCCGCTTTCCCGTAAGCGTTGGTCGGCCGCCTCCAACGCTTCACGAGTGGTATTGAGATCGCCGACCAGATGCAGTCGCTGATTCGCCACGCTGAGCAAGTACTCGGCGTCGGCAATCAACCAGTCGCCACGTGTCTTGCCCAATTGCCGTTGCAGGAATTGCACGGCCTGCTCCAGATCGGAACGAGTCGATTCCAGCTTTTCCTGATGCAACTGGGAAAAATCCTCCAGCTTCTTATTGAAATGTGCATCCTTGCCGGAAACATCGGCGTCCACCGTCGCCAGTTGCGACTGCATCGCCGCCAGCTGCGATTGGAACGCATTCATTTGCTTGCTGATTTCGATTAATTTGAGCTCGTCCTGATTACTCAACGTATCCTGATGCTCGCGCAACTGCTGTAGCAAATAGAAACCGGCCCCGGCCAGCGCGATAATCGATAAGCTGATAATGATGCCGAACCAGAGGCCGACGCGGGATTTTTTCACTTCCGCCTTAACCGCTGCCTGGGCTTGTTGCTCTTCATTCACTTCGGCCACTGTTTTCCCCGTTGTAACGTAATCAATGTCTGTAAAATCGCCTCATCCGTCGGACCTTCGCTGACGATTATCCTCACAAATCCCATTTTTTCGGCCATCTGCCCGATTCTGTCACTAACGACGATTAACGGAATCGGAAACAACAAGGGCGCGTGTTCGCCCAACATCGTCAGCAAATTTTGCAGCGCCTCGCCGCTGGTTATCGTGACCGCATCCACCTCCTTTCGCCGCAGCCATGCCAACAACTGGGTAACGTTCCCGCGGGGCATCACCCGTCGATAAACCTCCAGATACTCAACCGATGCCCCGCGTTCAATCAAGGTCTCCGCCAATTTTTCGCGGCCGCCGCGGCCGCGAACGATAACGCAGCGCTTGCCCCGAACGTCCTGCATGGCCGGCATTTGCAGCAAGGCATCGCTATTGAAGCCTTGTTGCGGCAGTACATCCACGGTCAATCCTTTGTCCCGGAGGGCTTTCGCCGTCGCGCCGCCGACCGCGACAATCGGCGGTAGCTTTAATTGATCTATTTTGCCACTGTTCCAGTTAAGCGCAAAATTTACCGCATTGGCACTGATAAATATCAACCAGCGGACGTTTTCCATGGCACGCAGTTGCCGAACGATGTCCTCTGTTTGCCCCAGCGGTTCTATGTCCAGCGCGGGAAACCTTAGAGCGACGCCGCCATGCTGCGCGATCGATCGAGACAGTCTGTCTGCCTGTCCCGCGGGACGGGTCACTAATATTCTTGCGCCGGATAATTGCTCCGCCAAACCGCTATACCGCCGTTTCAGTTCGGTTGATGGGTATACATCAATGTAGCTCGTACAATTGCTGCAGAATACGGTCGGCTCCCTGCGCCAGCAGATCTTCCGCTATGCGGCGACCGATTTGCTCCGCCTCGTTGGCAGATCCGCAGGACTCGGACTGATATATCAAACGACCATCCGGGCTTCCCACCAATCCGCGCATATAGATTTGACCATCTTTCAGTTCGGCGTATCCGGCAATCGGAACCTGACACCCCCCGTTCAGCCGGGCATTCATCGCCCGTTCCGCCTGCAGCCGGATCGTTGTCGGTTGGTCATGGAGCGCTTGCAAATAACCGTTGATTTCCTTGTCGTCGGCACGGCATTCGATTCCGATCGCACCCTGGCCGATCGCGGGGAGACTGACTGAGGGATCCAGCGACTCGCTGATACGGCCGGCCAACCCGAGACGCTTCAGACCGGCCGATGCTAGAATGATCCCATCGAACTCGCCGGCGTCCAGCTTGGCTAACCGGGTATTGACGTTGCCCCGTAAATTAACGATCTCCGCCCCGGGCAAACGCTGTTTAATCTGACATTGGCGGCGTAAGCTGCAAGTACCGATGCGCGCGTTGGCAGGCAATTCGCCTAGGGACGTGTACCGATTGGAAACAAAGGCATCGGTGGGGTCTTCGCGCTCGAGAATTACCGCCAAGTGCAAACCGGGCGGGAATTCGACCGGCACATCCTTCATCGAATGCACAGCAATGTCGGCCGTCCCTTCCAACATCCCTTGCTCCAGTTCCTTAACGAACAATCCCTTGCCGCCCACCTTGGCAAGAGGCGCATCCAGCAGCTTGTCGCCGCGAGTCACCATCGTTACCAACTCCGTCTTGACCTTCGGAAAAGCTTGTTGTAGCCGCGCCGCGACATGCTCGGCCTGCCATAATGCCAGCGGACTCTTGCGGGTAGCAATTCGAATTATTTTTTCAGCCAAAACCGATCCCGAAACTCAATAAAACGCATATTGTAAACCGATTTACATTTTAATTCCCGGCAAAAACACCGCACGAACTCGGAGACCCGAGACATCAGACAGTTGACCGGCCGCCGAAAGCCTCCGTTCGATCAAAACGCGTTCACACCTCCCTCACCGCCTCAGAAAACCACTTCCACACTATTTGTATGTTATTATTTTCTAAACCACCCTCCTCCATACCGTGCTAACATGACGCCTGCGTAGGATGAATAATCTACGCAAAATTATTGACACACATTATCGAGGTTAAAATTTCTAATGGATTTATCGAAAAAAGGTTTGCTGGCGGTTCTCGTCAGCGTATTCATGTTTGCAGCGTCCCCTTCAACAACGGCTGCCGGCAAGATTGAAAACGCAACGGCCGAAGAGGTCGGTCAAGCGATTGAAGACGCTATCCGCTATTCCGAAGAAGCACTTAGCGCCATGAAGAACGGCGGGGACGAAGACTCCGTCATGGCGCTGCTAAAATCCACCAAGCAAGCTTCAAAAAGAATCGAAAGCAACGTAGTCGACAGACTTCGCTCAAAGGCAAACTCCAGAATCGCAAAAGCGCGCACCGCCTTCAAGAAAGGTGATGTCGCTATCGCCGAAGCATCGCTCAGCGAAGCGGTCGACATATTCAAAGAAGTTCAAACCAAATATAAGTCTTTTTAATTAGCAGCAGGTCCCGCTAAACCAATCATAACTGGCCTGCCGGCATTCAAGCGGCGGGCTTTTTAAAGTTTTCGACGTTAGGCCGAAAACTTCGCAAACCCGAAATGCCTTTGCGGCATGATCGCCGAAAGCTTGTCCCGCGTTGCGCGAGCGTTTCTTCGGACTAACGTTTGCAATACAGCCGATCGACAAAGCGAACTCCTACCAACGAAAGAACGATAATGGCGCTCGCAATCACCATCATGACGTTGGCCTCCCTATGCAGCCCAATAATGACGTCTAAACACGGAGTAGCGCGACAATCTTGACGCACCAGAACATCCACGACGCCATCGTACGACGAATATCGATAAAGATCGGATTCGTCGGGGGTGACTTGCCGTTTTTTGCCATGTTCATCCGAATGGTCGAACATAGGAAACTATTACGACATCCCGTACGGTAATCGGTATATCCGGTCCGAGAATCACGGATATTTTTCGGATACCCTATCCGATAATTAACTTTGACAATGCCGTGTACCGCTTTCGAATGACTGTAAAACACGTAAGCGTCGAAAACCTTCCCTGCCCCCAACCAGCATCGATCCGACACTCAATGCTATCGCGGCCCAAAACGAAAATTAACCATTCCAGTTGTCGACATATTGCGCTTTCTAAATCAGACTGGCGACCGATTGAACAGCCGGAAAAGTCGTCGCATAGTCATGCATTAGCCGCTAACGCTTCGATTAGAAAAACGACAACTACAAGCCAACATACCGACAGTACAAGCGCTGTGGCGAATTATGGTTTCAACCGCCGAACCCAAACGATCGTTTGCCATAACAATGGCCGAATTTGCCTTATCCTGCGATCCGACCGAAGCACCAGGAGTGAAAATGGCGACTCGAATCTGCTTCTGTCTCGTTGGAAAATCCACGGGTTGAGCAATAGCGATAACAAGGGTGAGCTTTTCGGATAGCCGTTTCGACCGTGTAAAATGGCGGAGTTTGCTATCGGCCGATCCGAATGCGGCAAACATTGAAACCATCATTATCCCCAACGGCACTAAGCAATGACAGTCAAGATCAATCGTCAAATTGCCGACAAACTCAATGAAATCGGTACCTTGCTAGAACAACAAGGGGCCAATCGGTTTCGTTCTAATGCCTACCTTCGGGCGGCACAGACAATTGCGCGATGGCCGAACCCGCTTACCGAAATCGTCAGGCAACAAGGAATTACGGGGTTGGTCGAGTTACCCGGTGTCGGCGAAGGCATCGCGCGGTCAATCTATGAGTACGTTGCCACCGGACGCATGAGCCGGTTGGAGAGTTTGCAAGCAGGCCATGATCCGATCGAATTATTCGAGCAGATCCCCGGCATTGGACCCACTCTCGCGCACCGCTTGATCGAAGTCTTGCATATTGACACACTCGAAGCGCTCGAAATCGCCGCCCACAATGGGCGACTGGCAAAAGTCCCGGGATTCAGCGCCAACAAAATAGAAATGGTACAGGCCTGGTTGAATCATGTATTGGGTTATCGGCGATCTGCCCCGCACCCGCAGGAAATCATCGCCGAGCCCGACGTCGCGTTATTGTTACAAATCGATTTCCTTTATCGTAAAAAATCCGCCGCCGGAGAATTGCCCAAGATTGCACCAAAACGTTTTAATCCGACCGGCGAAGCTTGGTTGCCGATTTTGCATACGACCCGCAGAAGCTGGCATTTTACGGCCCTGTTTTCCAACACCCCGCGGGCACATCAACTGAAAAAAACCGACGACTGGGTGGTAATCTTTTCTTACGACGACGCACATCATGAAGCTCAGCATACCGTGGTGACCGAAACGAAAGGTACGCTGGACGGCCGACGCGTCGTGCGCGGCCGAGAGGAGGAATGCCGAAAGTATTATACCGAGCAAACTCGATAAGCCCGTTTCACTTATAACCGAGCTTGCAGCTGCCTACCAACGGTATCGGTTGAGATGCGCTGGCTAGCCGGTGAAGCAGGAAGGACTAATCAATATCTGCGACGTAAAAAAGATTCTTGCCATCCGGCCGTTGCTCTTTGTCCACCGCA
>JBNLFT010000141.1:0-7311 GCA_050305675.1 Methylococcaceae bacterium | reverse complement strand
CTCGATACGACCAACATTCCTTATCTTCGAAAAGACCAGGACATGACGCTGATTACCGTCGGCGGGGGCGTCATCATCGAATTTATCGCGGCGACCTTTCTTTGGATATACAAAACGGCAATCGTCCAGCTCAATCACTATTACCGCCGGCAGACCATTATTCACAGCGCATTGTTATCGGTGGCGGTCGCCAAGAATTTGCAGGGAGACGACCGCAGTTCGGCGCTAAAAGATATCATTTCCATCGTGGTTACGCCGAGCGAGGAGAAGAAGTTGCCCGAACTTCCAAAATTGAATGCATTGAGGGACAAGGAAAAGTAGCCGGATATGTTCAAAGCGCTCGTGAACGCCGAGTTCCGCTGCGACTTTTGATTTATTCGAAGCGACGGATTGCAGCCGATGTCCGAACCGTCAACTTCGCGGTTAGCCCTTAAGCTTCCTCGTTCAGTAAGTTCCGTCCGTCTAACGGCGGCGTGGCCGGTTGTTGCGGCCGGCCCTGTTGGACGTCCAATACACCCGGCGTCAGCCCGTTTTTCTCCAGTTGCTCCTTGAGGTAATCGAGATGCCGAGACAGTTTTGCCACGGTGGCCGGCTGTTCGCTCCAAAACCGCGTGCTGACGACACCGTCGTAGCTGTTGAGCTTGCAATGTAGCGTTCCGAGGTCGGGCGGGGACAGGGTTATCGTGACCGACCAGCGGTTTTTGGTCTGAGCCGGGGAAGACGATTTGTCCTGCTCGATCTGGATGGCGATCGAGTCCGCGTGCGGTCGGTTGTCGAACGGCAATTCCAAAACCCAGGTTTGTTTGTTGCCTTCTTCCTTAGGCAACGAGGCGAGTTGATCGAGAACGATCTTGGCCAACGAGGCATGCGCTTTCTGCAGAACTTCCCGCAACAGATTCAGTTCGCCGGTCGGCGGTTTTTGTTCAGCTTCCGGGGCGATGTGTTGCTGTAACTGGTTGATCAACTGCATCAGTTTAAGCTTCAAATCGCTTTTCAAATCGATGTCGGGATTGAGTAGCGTTTGGACGAGCTTGGCCTCGAGATGGCGTCCCGAATTGTCGATTTGTTGCTTCAGCGTCTCGGGCTCGGTCAGTTGCGCTCGTTGCGGCAGGTTGTGCAGGATTTCCCGGGCGAGCCTGTGCAGTATTTGCGGAACGTCGGCGTCCTGTTCCAGATCTGCCAGCTTTTCGAACAAGGCCGCCGCCGATTCTTGAACCGGCAGGTATTGTCTGATCGCCTCGGTAATCACCCGCTCGTTGGCAGCGCGGGAAATGGCGGGCGGATCGATGGGCGCCAGTTTAAACAGCGGCTGCTCGCCGGATTTTACGACCTCGAAGTTGAGCCACTGGCCGCTTTTTATAACCAGTGATGCGCTTTCCGCTTGTCGGGCGGGCGCGGTTGCCGCGAGATTGACGATTTGTTTCAAGGGCAGCATGACCGGCACATTCTGCTGCCGCGCTTCGGGTTTATTCGTTGGCGCGAGAGTGAGCAAGCCCGACAATTGCTTGGCATCGACTTCGACCACCTTGAACTGCACTAGCTGACCGACAACCAGTTGCTTCATGATTTGCGCTGTCGGTTGCGGTGCCGGAGCGGGCGGCAGCTGTTTCAGCACGATCTCCGGCGTCTGCGTGTCGCTGCCGGCCTGGACGGTGACGGTTTGGACCGGCGTGGCGACGAGTTTGAATTCCGCCAACGGCTGCAGCTTGATCAACTGGACCGTGAGCTGTTGGCCGGACTTGAGATCCAGAGGCTGATCGCTGTGCACCCGAACGACCTTGTTGCCGATTTGCAATGCCAGGGTGTTCTGATCGCTTTGCGCCTCGACTACTTTGACTTCCATCAATTGATTCAATTGCCCCGTCAACGCATCGAGTTTGCCGTTGACGGTCGTCAAAGGGGTGGCCGGCAACGGAAGCTTGATCTCCATGCTAATTCAGCATTTGCCGGATATGCTCGATTTCGTCCTTGGCCAGGTCGAGAATGTTGATACTTTGGTCGGCGTCTAGGTTACCGGCGGCCAATTTTTTGTACGCCGGGAGCTCGTCCAGTTTCGGCATCCTCTTGATGTCGATTTTGCCGATATAGCTATGGAGCTGCGAGATCATCACGATATCGCTGTAATCAGCTTCCTTGCCGTTGTCCCGATACCAGTTTTCCGAGTTGTTGATGACGTCCTCGAAGTCCTCGGGGAAATCCCAGCGGCGGACGATTTGAACGCCGATTTCGTTTTTCAATTCCCTGATCGTTTCCGCCAGGTCCTTCGGGCTGTCCAAGATGTCGGCGTTTTTGTCCGCATAAGCCAGGATAGGCACCACGCCGATGTCGTGAATCAATCCGGCGAGCATCGCTCGGTCCGGGTCGAACCCTGGCGTCTTGTGGGCGAACACGGCGCTGATCGCGGCGACGTAACTGCTGTGGGTCCACAGTTCCTGCATCTGCCGCCGGATAATCGGCGATTTCGCGGTGAATACGGCCTTCATGGCGAATGCGGTGATGATGTTTTGCGAGACTTTCAATCCGAGCCGGGTCAAGGCTTCCGGACAACTCTCGATTTTCCGGCGGCCGCGGTACAGGGGGCTGTTCGAGATTTTGATCAGGCGGGCCGTAATGCTGGGGTCGATTTGCACGACCTTGGCGATCTTGCTGCTATTGGCTCGCTTGTCGTTAATGGCGCGGCGTATCTTGAAAGACACGTCGGGGATGGTCGGCAGGGCGAGCTTCTCGGATTGCATGTACTTATAGCAATCCAGAAATAAACGGTTTTTGGCTAGGTTTGCGGTTTTCGATGAGGCAATAGCGTCGGACATAAAAAAATCTGCTTAATTCGGGCAAGCCGGCACAGTTTAGTTTAAAATTCGCGTTCCAGAAGACTCAGCTTGATCATTCACAATTATAGGCCATGAACTCGACATCCGCCGATGTTACCACAACCCTAGCCAGCATTAGAGACTATATTCGCTGGGGCGCCAGCCAGTTTGCCGCCGGCCGGGTTGTGTTCGGCCACGGTACCGTTACCGCGCTGGACGAGTCGGCGGCGATCGTCCTGCATACCCTGAGCCAGCCCTACGATCTGGCGGATGCCTACCTGGATGCGGTATTGACGATGGAGGAAAGGGAGCAGGTGGTCGATCTGATCCGGAAACGGATACGCGAGCGCAAGCCTTCGGCCTACCTGACCCATGAGGCGATCTTCGCCGGATTGTCGTTCTACGTCGACGAGCGGGTGCTGGTGCCGCGCTCGCCGATTGCCGAACTGATCGAACAGCGTTTCGAACCGTGGATCGACGAGGAGCAAGTCTACAACGTGCTCGATCTTTGCACCGGCAGCGCCTGTATCGCGATCGCCTGCGCCTACGCGTTTCCGGATGCGCAAATCGATGCGGTGGAACTATCCCCGGACGCGTGCGCGGTGGCGCGAATCAATATCGATAACCACGACCTCGGCGACCGGGTCACCTTGCACCAGTCGGATTTGTTCGCCGAATTGCCGCCAAATCCGTATGACGTTATCGTCAGCAATCCGCCCTACGTCAGCACCGAAGAATGGGAGGGGCTGCCGCCGGAATTTCACGCCGAGCCGGCCATGGGGTTCAAGGGGGGCGTCAACGGTCTCGATCTGGTGCTGAAAATACTTGCCGCCGCCGGCGACTATCTGGCCGACCACGGTGTGCTGATCGTCGAAGTGGGCAGCAGCGCGGAAACCCTGCAACAGCTCTTTCCGCAGGTCCCGTTCTACTGGTTGGAGTTCGAGCGCGGCGGTGACGGCGTATTCCTGCTGACCGCGGAACAGCTCGGACACTATCATTCACTATTCTTAGACGCTTTATAACGATGTCCGGAAATTCAATAGGAAAATTATTTACCGTCACGACGTTCGGGGAAAGCCACGGCCCCGCGTTGGGCGCCATCGTCGACGGCTGCCCGCCGGGTTTGCCGTTGAGCGAGGCCGATTTGCAGATCGATTTGGACCGCAGAAAACCCGGCACCAGCAGACATACCACGCAGCGCCGGGAGGACGATCGAGTCAAAATCCTGTCCGGCGTGTTCGAAGGCAAGACCACCGGTACGCCGATCGGATTGCTGATCGAAAACACCGATCAACGGTCTAAGGATTATTCCAATATCGCCGAGACCTTCCGGCCCGGCCACGCCGATTACAGCTACCAGCACAAATACGGCATCCGCGATTACCGCGGCGGCGGCCGTTCCTCGGCGCGGGAAACGGCGATGCGGGTGGCGGCCGGAGCGATCGCCAAGAAATATCTGAATCAGCAATTCGGCATCGTGATTCGGGGCTTTTTGTCGCAATTGGGCCCGATCAAGATCGAAACGCTGGATTGGGACGTCATCGATACTAACCCGTTTTTTTGCCCCGATGCGGGCAAGCTCGCGGAGCTGGAAAACTATATGGACGCCTTGCGCAAGGAAGGCGATTCGATCGGCGCTCAGGTCGACGTCGTCGCCCGCAACGTACCGCCCGGCCTGGGTGAGCCGATTTTCGACCGGCTCGACGCGGAGTTGGCCCATGCGCTGATGAGCATCAACGCGGTCAAAGGGGTCGAGATCGGCGACGGGTTCGCGTGTGTCGACAGCAAGGGCACGGCATTTCGCGACGAGATCACCCCGCAGGGGTTTTTAAGCAATCATGCCGGCGGCATTTTGGGCGGGATTTCCACCGGTCAGGACATCGTCGCCCGTATCGCCTTAAAGCCGACCTCCAGCCTGCGCCTGCCCGGGCGCAGCATCAATAGCCGCGGCGAACCGATCGAGGTCGTCACCCACGGCAGGCACGACCCCTGCGTCGGCATCAGGGCAACGCCGATCGCCGAGGCGATGATGGCCATCACGTTGATGGACCACCTGTTAAGACAGCGGGCGCAAAATAGCGACGTCGACTCCGGTTTGCCGCTGTTACGCTGACCCTGTTAGGAGTGCCCGCCCCGGCACTCCGCCACTCCACCGCATCCGCAAACGCATGACTTTGCCCTATTGGCGACTTTCCGCCTTCTATTTTTTCTACTTTGCCACGCTGGGTTGTTTTTTGCCCTATTGGAGCCTGTATCTGGAACACAGTGGGTTTTCCGCGCTGCAAATCGGCGAATTGTCTGCGTTTATGGTGGCGACCAAGATTGTCGCCCCCAATCTCTGGGGCTGGATCGCCGACCATACCGGGCGGGCGATGCGCATTATTCGGATCGCTTCGTTTTTCGGCGCCTTGTTTTTTGCCGGTTTTTTAATCGGCGAAGGCTATTTGTGGTTTGCGCTGATCACAGTCTGCTTCAGTTTTTTCTGGAACGCAGCCTTGCCGCAGTTCGAGGCCGCGACCCTGTTCCATCTGCACCAGGACACTCACCGCTACAGCCAGATCCGGTTGTGGGGCTCGGTCGGCTTTATCGCCGCGGTACTGGGCATCGGCCGCTTACTGGAGTTTTTCAGCATCGGCTACCTGCCTTCGGTGGTCACCCTGATGTTGAGCCTGATCTGGTTGGTGACGCTGTTGACGCCGGAAGCGAAGGCCGGCGTTTCCGGCCACGATTCGGTCGCCATCTGGCATATTTTGCTTAAACCCGAGGTGATCGCGTTCATACTGGTCTATATGCTGTTGCAACTGGCTCACGGGCCGTACTACGTGTTCTATTCGATTTATCTGAATCAGCACGGTTATTCCGGCACGGCAATCGGCGTGTTGTGGGCGATCGGCGTGTTTGCCGAGATCGTTCTGTTCATCTTCATGAAGACTCTTTTGGCCAAAATCAGCCTGCGCGTCATTTTGCTGATCAGCATCGTCTTAAGCATCGTGCGCTGGCTGTTGATCGCCCATTTTCCGGATTCGTCGACGCTGATGCTGACCGCGCAGTTACTGCATGCCGCAAGCTTCGGTTCGTCGCACGTCGCCGCGATTCACCTGGTGCATCATTACTTCGGCGCGCGCCATCAGGGCAAGGGGCAGGCGCTATACAGCAGCATGAGTTTCGGTCTGGGCGGCATGTTGGGCAGTCTTTACAGCGGTTATTTTTGGGATTCTTTCGGGCCGACGTTTGTCTATTCGATGGCGGCCGCATGCTGTTGCATTGCTTTCCTGATCGCCTTGGTGTGGGTCGGACGAGAAAAACCGGCGCCATTGAGTTAAAATAAGGCTTTGTTTACCGACAACATAATCCGGTCAGACGGTCCCTGTTTTATCCGAAACTCCGGTTTTTAGCTAAGGAATATTACGTGTTTGAATTGATAAGAAACGGCGGCTGGATGATGCTGCCGATTATACTGTGTTCGATCGGCGCCATGGGCATTGTCGGCGAGCGCTTCTGGTCGCTGCGCCGCAAGAAAATTCTGCCCGCGGAATTGGTGCCGAGTATCTGGCAACTGCATCGCGACAATAAACTGGACGATGTTACCTTGCGCCGGATCAAAATCAGTTCGCCGCTGGGCGCGGTGCTGGCCGCCGGTTTGGCAAACAGCGAGCACGGCCGGGAAATGATGAAGATCAGCATCGAGGAGGCCGGGCGCCAGGTCGTGCACGAGCTGGAGCGTTATCTCAATTCGCTGGGTACGATCGCTTCGATCACGCCGTTAATGGGTTTGTTAGGCACCGTAATCGGCATGATCAAGGTGTTCTCCGCGATCATGGTACACGGCGTTGGCGATCCCGGCGTGCTGGCCGGCGGTATCTCGGAAGCCTTGATTACCACGGCGGCCGGTTTGACCGTGGCGATTCCCGCGCTGATATTCCATCGCTACTTCGAGCGCCTGGTCGACGAATACGTCGTCAAGATGGAGGAGGAATCCCTGCGTCTGATCGATATCATGCACGGTGACCGTGAGGAAGCGTAATGGATTTTAACCGCCGTAAAAGACCGCCGTTGGAGATATCGGTTACGCCGATGATCGACGTGGTGTTTTTGCTGTTGATATTCTTCATGGTGACCACGACGTTCAACCGGCAAACCGAACTGAAAATCACGTTGCCGGAAGCGAAGGGCGTCGAGACGGAAAAGAAAGAGAAGATCATCACCTTGCTGATCGATGCCGAAGGCACCTATTTTCTTTCTTCCGACGACGGCAAATTTCATCAGTTAATCAACCAGAAACTTGCCACGCTGCGCAAGGCGCTGGAGCAAGCGGCCGGCAACTCCAGGCAAATACCTTTCGTCATCAGCGCCGACGGCAAAACGCCGCACCAGGCGGTCATCAGCGCGCTCGACATCGCCAGCGACCTGGGATTCAGACGCATCACCTTCGCCACCAAGAGCGCGCCCGGCAACCTATGAACAAGACCCTAGCCCGCTGGTTTCAGGATGCGTGGTACAA
>JBNLFT010000140.1:0-7317 GCA_050305675.1 Methylococcaceae bacterium | reverse complement strand
AAAAATTCCCGAGGCCCTGGCCGGGGGGTTTGCCGACTCCAAACCGCTGCAGATCGTCGGCCCGGAAATGGCGGCGGCAACCTTCG
Source organism: Methylococcaceae bacterium (assembly GCA_050305675.1). Taxonomy (GTDB): domain Bacteria; phylum Pseudomonadota; class Gammaproteobacteria; order Methylococcales; family Methylomonadaceae; genus Methylomarinum. Next base: position 7,231 of record JBNLFT010000140.1, on the reverse strand, counting down.
AACCGGTCAAGTGGCGGGTCAAGACGTTGTTGAAAGACCTCAATATGGCGGCCGGCTTGGCGCGCCAGCAAGGCGCCGCGATACCGATGTCCGGGCTGGCCGCACAGCTGATGCAGCTGCACGGCGGCCGCGGTTTCCTGGAGCAGGACCCAGCCACGCTGGTCAAGCTCTACGAGAAAAATTGATGTTGCGATTCAGCGCCAACCTGAGTTTGCTGTTCACCGAGCTTCCGCTGGCGGAGCGCTTCGAAGCGGCCGCCGAGGCCGGGTTCGAGGCCGTCGAAATCCAGTTTCCCTACGAACTGAGCCCACGGCAGATCGAGCGACAATTGCAGCGCCATCGGTTGAAATTGGTGTTGTTCAACGTCGACGCCGCCACTTTGCTGCAAGGCGGCGAGGGCCTGGCGGCCGTGCCGGAGCAGCGGGACCGCTTCCGCCAAGCGGTGGCGCAAACGCTGGAATATGCCCGCGTGTTGCAACCGGAAGCGGTCAACGTGCTGCCCGGCCGCTGCCTGAACGAGGAACGCCAGGACGACTACCTAGCCACTTTCAAGGACAATCTGCATTATGCCGCCGATGACTTCCAGCGCATCGGCGTAAAAACCGTGTTCGAGGCGGTCAATACTCTGGACATGCCCGGTTTCATCGTCCACAACGGCCGGCAGATGCTTGATATCCTGGAGGAATTGCGACACCCCAACCTGGCGCTGCAATACGATCTTTACCACATGTGGCGGATGGGCGAGGACTGCGGCGGGTTTCTCCGCCGACACATCGCCAACATCGGCCATATCCAATTCGCCGATTGCCCCGGCCGCGGCCAACCGGGGAGCGGCCACAGCGATTTCGAGACCATCTTCGAGCTGATCGCCGCTTCGCCCTACCGGGGCTGGACCGGCGCCGAATACCGGCCGACCGCGTCGACCGCGGATAGCCTCGGCTGGTTTAGCGCGTATCGCGTCGGCGCGCTATAATCTCCCCATGATCACAGCGGTAACCTACCATGAGCGCTATTGAATACACCCTGCACCACGCCAGCCTGGTCGTCTCGGACACGCAAAAGTCGTTGCAATTTTATTGCGGCGTATTGGGCATGCCGCAAACCGGCCGCCCCAAACTTCCCTTCCCGGGCGCCTGGCTGAAAATCGGAGCGCAACAAATCCATCTTTTGGAACTCGACAATCCCGATCCGACCACCGGACGTCCGGCGCACGGCGGGCGCGACCGCCACGTGGCGCTGACGGTCAGGGACCTGACGCCGGTCAAGCAGGCGTTGGAGCACGCCGATATTGCCTACACATTGAGCATATCGGGCCGGCAAGCGCTGTTTTGCCGCGATCCCGACGGCAACGCGATCGAAATTATCGCCGAAGCCGAACTGGCGAATATGCCCGGTTAACTCGGCGACGATACGTTTTTATTGCTACGCCGGCAGTTCGTCGACCGATTGGAACTCCGGGCGGTAAATTTCGACCCGATTTCGGCCTTTTTCCTTGGCGCGATAAAGCGCCTTGTCGGCGCGATCGATCAATTGTTCGTAATCCGGATGCTGGTCGAAGATGGCCACCCCGAGACTGATCGTCACCGGCTCTTCGATAAACGGCATTTCGGCTGATATATTTTGTTCCACTTTTTGCCTCAGGTTTTCGGCGATCGTCAAACAACTGCTCTCGTCACTGTTGTTGGCGATGACCAAAAACTCCTCGCCGCCATAGCGGAAAATATAATCGTATGCCCTGAGCGAAGACGACAGCAAATTGGCGGCATGACTTAACACGGCATCGCCGGCGCCGTGTCCGTAACGGTCGTTGACCCGTTTGAAATGGTCGATATCGATCATTATCACGCCCAGTTGGGTGTTGTGCGACAGGCAATAGCGGATTTCGTGCTGAATGATGTTCGGCAGATAGCGCCTGGTAAACAAGCGCGTTAACGCGTCCTTGTTGTTCTCCAGCGAGATGATTTCGCGCGCTATCCGTTCCAACAACCAGTCCGCGCTCGAGATCAAGTGATTCATGTTGTCGATGCCGTCGGCTAAAGCCTCCCAGTTTCCCTGCTGGTTCATGCGCACAACGGATTGCAACGCCTGATCGATTTTATCGAGTTTGCGTTGGAACTTGGCGACCTCGATTCGATTGTAAAACAGCAGGCTGGCCCGGTGCTCGACCCATAAGCCGAATTTCGACAGCCGCAGGGGAACGATATGCCGATGTCTCTCCTCGGAATACGGATGATACAGCAGAGTGATGATTTCCCGGTACCAATGCAACAAATTAGCCCGGGATTGTTCGAATTCGATCGCCAGATTATGACTGATGTAGTAATGGCGCAGATTCTGCTCGATTCTTTCTTGCTGGATCGAACGTTGGAGATAAACGTCGTTAAAGACCATCGCCGCAAGATCGATGGCGCGCTGGATAAAATTCAGTACCTGGATAGCGTCGCGCCGGTGGTATTCCCGATCCGACAACAGGCGGAAAAATTGCTGTTTGATATGGGCGATGCCAAAATCGATCAACCTCATCGGTATTTTGATTCGCGCGTGGAGTTCGCCGATAACCCGCTGCCGCCTTAGAAAATTGGCGCAACGCCGGTTTTCCTCAAAAGAAAAAAGCGCTAGCAACCAATACCGTAGCGCGTGCTTGAGACGGTCTTCGACCATGTCCGATGTCAAAAAGCCCGCACTGTCCTGAACCTTCGACAACGCCGAGTAGAACTCGTCGACCAGCGCTTTGTCATGCCCGATCAACAGCCCTTTAGCGATATTCATAAGCGGCTCGTTGCGCTCTTGATAGACGTCCGTGTGTATCTGTTGAAAAAGGCTGTCTTGACTCATTACGGAAACCTCGCCGCCAAACCCAATGTAAGAATAACACTACATTCTAGTCAGCAATTCGTCCTACTGCCACCATCCCGAGCGCAATCGCCGTTTTAAACCAACACTGCGTCGCAGTTAGACCCGGGTTTCCCCGCTCCTGGCGCAGTCTTCCGCTTACCGGGACTGCCGGCCATCGCACGACGAATTGAAAGGCGTCCGGGACTTCGTCCCAACGCATGCCGTTGCGGCCGGCCCGGGCCGACGACCAGCAGGAGATGCACGACATCGCGTACATTCATCTTTGCAGGTAATCTAAAAACAAACCGCAGAACACCGCTATGCCGAACCAATTGCTATTCAAAAAAGCCTTAAAACAATCTTCCTTGACCCGGTGGGCGATCAACTTTTGCTGATAAACGAACAGGCCGCCGGCGACGGCCAGTCCCGAGTAGTAAAAAGGGCCTAAGCCGCGCATTTGTCCAACCAGTATCAACAGCCCGATAATCACCAGTTGCAGGATCGCGATGATTTCGCGCTCACGCTCGCCGAACAAAATGGCGGTCGACTTGACGCCGATTTTCAAATCGTCCTCCTTATCGACCATCGCATACATGGTGTCGTAAACCAAGGCCCATATCATGACCGCCAAATACAATACCCAGGCGACCGGGGGGATCTCGTTGGTTTGAGCGGCGAACGCCATCGGCACGGCGAAGCCGAATGCCGTACCCAAATAGGCCTGCGGCAAATGCGTATAACGCTTCATGAAAGGGTAACTGGCCGCCAGAAAAGCCGCGATAAAGGACAGCGCGATCGTATATGGGTTGAGCAGCAACACCAAACCGAACGCGGTCAGGCACAACGCCACGAACAGCGCCAACGCTTCCTTGGCAGAAACCTTGCCGGCCGCAATCGGCCTGAGTTTGGTTCGGGCGACATGGGGATCGATTTTACGGTCGGCGAAATCGTTGATCACGCAACCGGCCGCCCGCATCAGCACCACGCCCGCGCAAAAAACCGACAGCACCAAGGCGTCCGGCCTGCCGTCGCCGGCCAGCCACAACGCCCACAATGCCGGCCACAGCAAAATCAAGATACCGATCGGCTTGTCGAAACGACAAAGCAGCCAATATTGCCGCGCCCGGTCGCGCAACCGTGCATTATCCATTCCGCTCCCCTCTGATGGTCTTGATGATAGAGGTCGTGGAATGGCCCTCGACAAAGGAAAGAATCTTCACCTCGCCGCCATTGGCCCGCACCTCTTTGGCGCCGACAATCTCATCGGGCTCGTAGTCTCCGCCCTTGACCAGAATATCCGGCAATAAGCGGTCGATCAATTCCTTCGGCGTATCGGCGTCGAACGACACCACCCAGTCGACGCATTCCAGCGCCGCCAACATTTCCATGCGTTGTTCCAATGCGTTGACCGGGCGTTCCGGCCCTTTCAAGCGCCTCACCGAAGCGTCGCTGTTGACCAATACCACGAGCCGGTCGCCTAACGTTCTCGCCTGTTGCAAATAGCGCACATGGCCTGGATGCAGGATATCGAAACAGCCGTTGGTCATGACGATCTTTTCGCCCTCCTCTCGGGCTAAGCGCATGGCTTGCAGCAATTCATCCACCGAAACGACGCCTCGGTGGTGGGCGCGCTGCCCCTGTAACGCATATTGGAGCTCCTCCGGACCGACCGTCGCGGTGCCCATTTTACCGACCACGATACCGGCCCCGATGTTGGCCAGCATCGTCGCCTCCGCCAACTCCCGCTTCGCCGCCAGGCTGGCCGCCAATACGGAAATAACGGTATCGCCGGCGCCGGTCACATCAAACACTTCGCGGGCGTGGGTCGGCAAGTGCAGCGGTTCGCCCTCGGCTTGCAACAACGTCATGCCGTGTTCGCCACGGGTAATCAGCAAGGCCTCGAGATTTAGCCCGGTCAACAGGTTCGTACCGCGTTCCACCAACTGCGCCTCATCATCGCAGCGCCCGACCACCGCTTCGAATTCGCTCAGGTTCGGAGTAATCAACGTGGCATCCCGGTAAATCGAAAAATCGTTCCCTTTCGGATCGACCAACACCGGCTTTTTCATCATCCGCGCCAGTTTAATGAACTGTTCGACCTTGTTCAGCGTGCCCTTGCCGTAGTCGGATAACACGACTACCTGAGCCTCAGCCATTTCGGCATGGAATTGATGCAACAGTCGGTCGCTGTCGACCCGGTTAAAGCCGTCCTCGAAGTCCAGCCGAATCAGTTGCTGATGCCGGCTCATGACCCGCAACTTGGTGATCGTCGGATAATCCGGAACGTCCTCGAATAAACATAGCACGCCGGCCTGCTTGAGTATCTGCCGTAGCGAATTTGCAGCCTCGTCGTTACCGGTAAAGCCCATCAACGATGCCTTTGCGCCCAATGCCGCGATATTCAACGCCACGTTGCCGGCGCCGCCGGCGCGCTGTTCGTCGTGATTGACATGTACCACCGGCACCGGTGCTTCGGGCGAAATGCGCGAGGTCGCGCCATGCCAGTAACGATCCAGCATCAGATCGCCGACCACCAGCACGCGCGCTGCGGAGTAATTGGGTAGTTGCATAGCTTTGAACGCAGTTTTCAGACAAAATGGTATTATAACGTTTTATCCTGTAAACGAAGCGTGCGAACCATGACGGTAAAGATTTATCACAACCCGCGTTGCGGCAAATCCAGAGAAACGTTGCAACTGCTGAAAGACCGCGGCATTGAGCCCGAGGTGATCGAATATTTGAAAACCCCGCCTAGCACAGAAGAGTTGAGCGATATTCTGAACAAACTGAACATGGAACCGCGTGAACTGATGCGTAAGAAGGAAAAGGAATACAAGGCAACGGGAATGGATGACGACAGCCTGAGTCGCGACGATCTGATCGCCGGCATGCTAAAGACGCCGAAACTGATCGAACGACCGATCGTTTTGGCCAACGATAAAGCCGCGGTCGGCCGGCCTCCGGAAAACGTATTGGCGATACTTTAAAGCGTGCTGAAAATATTGGTTTTGTATTACAGCCGCCATGGCAGCACCGAGGCGATGGCCCGCCAAATCGCGCGCGGCGTCGAATCGGTGGCGGGCTGTGAAGCGGTGCTGCGAACCGTGCCGAACGTTTCCGCGGTATGTGAAAAAACCGCCGATGACATACCGGAATGCGGCGCGCCCTATGCGACGCTGGACGATTTGAAACAGTGCGCCGGGCTGGCGCTCGGCAGCCCGGCTTATTTCGGCAATATCGCCTCGCCTTTGAAATATTTTCTCGAGAACACCACCGAGCTGTGGTTTTCCGCCGCCTTGTCCGGCAAACCGGCCGGCGTGTTCACCTCCAGCGGGAGCCTGCACGGCGGCCAGGAGAGCACCTTGCTGGCCATGATACAACCGTTGATGCATCAGGGCATGTTGATCGTCAGCGTCCCCTGCAACGAAATCGCCTTACAGGAAACTCGAACCGGAGGCACACCTTACGGCCCCAGCCATCTGGCCGCCGACGGTAACGGCCTGAGCGAACACGAAAAGGCGATTTGCCTCGCACTGGGCAAGCGACTGGCCGCGACCGCCTCCAAGTTATCTCAATGAAACGAGTCTATTATTACTATGCGGCCCTGGCCGGTTTTTTCGGCTTATTCGCACTGCTAATGGCTTGGAACACACTGCTGGCGCCCTCCCACCGTTTCCCTGTCGCCTTAGTCTTATTGGTTAGTGTGACGCCGCTGCTGTTCCCTTTTCGCGGTCTACTGGACGGTAATCTCAAAAGCTGTACCTGGATGAGCTACGTCAGCCTGCCTTACTTTATCCATGGCGTCGCCGAAGCCTACGCCAATCCCGCGGAACGATATTACGCCCTGGCCGAGGTAGGATTGAGCCTGTTACTCTGCTTCGGCGCCGGACTCTACGTCTACAAGGCGGAGAAAACCTGACCGCATGGCCGAACAGTTACCACTTCAGTTCGAATTTCAAAGCGGGCAAAGTTTCGCCGGCTTTTATACCGGCAATAACCATGAAGTCGTCGGTCACTTGCGCGATTTCGTCGAACGCGGAAACGAACGACAAATTTTCCTCTGGGGCGATCCCGGACTGGGTAAAACGCATCTGTCGCAAGCCTGCTGCCAACGCGCCAGGGGACTCGACAAGAGCGTTTTTTACCTGAGCCTTGGCGCCCGACCATTGCCTGATCCGGCGTTATTGGACGGTCTGGAGACATTGGACGTTGTTTGCTTCGACAATATCGAGCAAATCGGAGGCCAAAAAACCTGGGAACACGCCTTGTTCAATTTCTACAATCGGCACCGCGATAACGACAAACAGTTGCTGCTGACCGCCAATTGCCCGCCCAAATATCTCCCCTTCCTGTTGCCCGATCTGAAAACGCGCATGAGTTGGGGATTGACGCTAAG
>JBNLFT010000139.1:0-7323 GCA_050305675.1 Methylococcaceae bacterium | reverse complement strand
AGCGTGTGCAACCGATGCCCGAGGTACAGGCCGGGCAGCGTAGTTGTTACGTCGTAGTCGGGATACAACTGCAAAAGAGGTGCCGCCATTGCCTGTTCCTCATCTACCGCGGAGTTAGCTTCGCCGCCGGGTTTACCTTATTCAGAAATCACGGTACAGATGATCTTTCTCGTGCTGCGCGGACCGTCGAATTCGCAAAAGAAGACGTTTTGCCAGGTCGAAAGCCCCAGCTGGCCGTCGATCACCGGTATCGTCTCGGAGGGCCCGACGATGCCGGCCTTTAAATGGGAATCGCCGTTACCGTCCTGACGGTCGTGCAGCCATACACCCTTCGGAATCAGCTTGCGCAACAGCTCGATGACGTCGGTTTGTACGCTTTGGTCCCAATTTTCCTGAATCATGATCGCCGCGGTGGCGCCCTGGGCGTAGACGTTGATGAATCCGTTACGGACGTCGCTTTTAAGCAGACAGGATTTCACCTGCTCGGTGATGTCGATCAGTTGTTCGCGCTTGTTGGTAGTGATTTCGAAGGTGTACATGACGAAAATTCCGCTCCATTCATTAGACATTATGGCTCTGACCGTATTGCAGGTTATGTCCTGTCGGGCTTTCAAGATACCGCGCGAATAATACTCCGGCGAGTCGACGACGGCGTTCGAGCCGTCGACAATCTGAAAACCAACGTGAACAGTCTCCGCTTCAGCTAACCTGCGGCTTATGCGTCGTCGTTTAGGCTTTTTATCAGTACTTGTGACAGCAGACGCCGATATAAGTGCCGATCGAACCGTCCCGGTTCGCGATCGTAAAGGTTGGCCACGCCGCAGGCGACGGCCTTACGGATGGTTTGTTCGACGCTCTCGCCGCGCATGGTCGCCACCGCCAGTCCGGCAACCATCGCATCGCCGCAACCGATATGGGTCAGTATCGGCGACGGCGGATCGGCGACGGTAGCCGAGAATGCCTGTCGTTGGCCGACCACTACCACTCCCTGCTTGCCCCGCGAGACATAAACCCAGGCGATGCCTTGTTGTACCAGGCTGCGCGCGGCGGCGACGATTGCCGCTTCGTCAGCGAGGCGGTCACCGACGATTTGCTCCAATTCCTGTTGGTTCGGTTTCAGCAGGTAAGGTTTAGCCTTCAGCCCTTCTCTTAACGCTTGGCCGCTGCTATCTAACGCGGCAAAAGCACCTTTAACGCGGCATAGTTCGATCATTGCTGCGTAGCAGTCGTCCGGCGCGCCGGGAGGTAAGCTGCCCGCTAGCACGACGACATCTCCAGCAGTCAATTGCGCGCCCAGTTTGCTGGCGAGGCGGTGGCAGTCGTCGGCGGAGACGCCGAAGCCGGTCGTCCTGATATGCGTTTCCCGGCGATTCGAGCTATCGAACAACGTGATGTTGGTGCGCGTCTTTCCTTCGACCGCAGTCAAATCGGTATGCAACCAAGCCGAGTCTAAGGTCTTGAACAGGGGTTCCGATTGCTTTCCGACAAAACCCAGACAGGTCACCGGCTCGCGTAGCGAAGCGATTGCGCGCGCCACGTTGACACCCTTACCGCAGGCATATTCGCGGCTGTCGTGCGCCATGAGATTATCTTTCTTGGTCAGACCGTCGACATCTAGTACCAGATCGATGGCGGTATTTGCGGTAACGGTGATCAGTTTGCCCATGCCTGGTTCCGGTTGGCGTAGATTTCGGACTAATAATAGAATGAATGAGCGAGTTTTTCCTACCCCTTCGAAGCAAGGTCGCCCGCTAACCGTGGTATCGCGTACGGAAACCGAGTTCGCGGTTGAGGAATTTTAGCGAAAGCGGTTTGTCCGATTAGTTTATACTCGACGCACTGGGGGGGAGAGGTTATGCAGAAATTGTTGTTCGCGCTGATCTGCTTGCTAGGCAGTCCATCGTTGCTCGCCGCATGTCAGGCGGAGCGGCTCCGGTTGCTAGTCTTGGGGTCCGGCGGCCCGGAGTTAACCGACCGCCGCGCATCGACCGCTTACCTGTTGAGTTTGGACGGCGCCGCGCGGATTTTGGTCGATGCCGGCCCGGGCAGCGCTCTGAATTTCGAGAGCAGCAAGGCCGGACTCAACGATCTCAGGTTTGTTCTTTTTTCCCATCTGCACGTCGATCACAGCGCCGATTTCGCAGCCTTCTTGAAAGCCTTTTATTTTAGCGGCCGCAGCAACGACTTGGCGGTGTACGGGCCGGAAGGGAATCATCTGATGCCGGGCACGCGCGAGTTTATCCGCGGTTTGGCAGGGAGTCGAGGCATTTATCGCTATCTTGCCGAATACGTCGAGGACGATCTGCCCGGACGCTTCAAGATTCGTCCGAAGGAACTAACCATCGGCGACCGTCGGGTGATGAAGGTTTTTCAAGACGACTCGCTATCGTTGAGCGCCACCCCGGTGCATCACGGTCCCATTCCCACGCTGGCTTGGCGGGTCGATACGGCGGGCTGTAGCGTGACGTTTTCGGGAGACATGAATAATCAATACGACACGCTGGCCGGGCTGGCGCAAGGATCCGACATACTCGTCGCGCATCATGCGATACCGGAAGATATGGGCGGCGCAGCGCGGCGGTTACACATGCCGCCGTCGGAAATCGGGAAGGTCGCAGCGCAGGCCGGCGTCAAAAAACTGGTCCTTTCACATCGAATGCGGCGTACCCTGGGGCACGAGCAACGGTCTCTCGAGGAGATACGCAAGAATTTTCAGGGGCCGGTTTATTTTGCCGAGGATATGGACATCTTTTCGCCCGAGCTTAGCCGGTAGCTTTCGTCCGGCGCCTGTGTTATTGCGGGCGCCATGTCCTTTCGTTCCGCGCCGATCCGGCCGATGGGGTTGGCTGGGACGAGGCTAACGAGGTGGCGAGGCCGGCACGACAATCCTCACGCCTTTAGCGCAAGAACAACACTGCGGCAGGCGATAAATGGTGACGCAGACTAATTATCGGGGCGCAGGGTTTACTCCATTCCCGCCTTGCCTTGAGACTCAATAACCTTATTTTTTCATCAAATATTAGAATAGTCTTGTCTTTATGCGCGGCAACGTGGATACTGGACGTCTAACTTTTTATTAAATATAGGGTTAGGATCTGAGTGTAAAGATAATTACTATAAAAACTGGATGATTAAGGGGAGGTCGTTATGATCAACTTAGAAATCTTGATTACACTTATTGCCATGTTCGTGGCTTTCTTCATGGTCGTATACATGCTTCAAAAAGGGAGTTCCTGGAAGAAGCACATTAAGCGGGACTACGAAACATTGGAGTTGGCCAAACAAGTAAAGTGTGACATCAGTAAATCCGAGAACCTGACGTCGCTGGGGCTCAGTCCGTTAACGGTCAAAACCGAGAAAAGCACCGCGGTCAAAACCCAATGCAGAATGGCGGTAGTTTTCAGTCTGCTCATTTTCTGCGCCTTTTTAGGCTGGTCGTACTACCTGATGACGTTGCAGTTGGTCAAACCGGCGGCGTTGACGATGGGCTATGCCTTGGCCTGTGTCTTGGCGTTGCTGTACGCCAAGAGCAACATCAAGAAAAGCCAAAGCGAGCGCGAGCAGTTGCGGGAAGCGGTAAGCCGCTACGAAGCCGACTACCGGAAACAACCCGTCGGCAAAGCGGTTCCTAGCGGGGTTGCCGCTACCGGCAAGGTGTCTGTTGCGGAAGCCGGGGGTGTTTCGCTGGCGACACTCTACGAGTTGGCGCACGGTTGCCGCATCGTACCGGAGGATTCTTGCCTGAAACGACATTTCCTGTCCCAGGTCATGGCCGAGGTCGAAGCGGCCCATCCGCCTCGTCCTACCGACTCGACCTTGAAACGGCACCACGACACGATGCTCAAAGACGCCTTCGTTTGTCGGTTGCAACAACTGGCGTCCCGGGTGGCGAGTAGTCCTGCCAAGCCGGCGATGGTAAGCAAACCGGCGGTCGCCGCAAAACCGGCGGTGCAGGCTGCGGCTATTCCTGAGGATTCGACGCTGAGACGGCACTTTCTCAGCCAATTACGGCGGGAAATCGAGAACAGTTTCGGCAACCGGCCGACCGATTCGACGTTAAAAAGGCATTACGACACGATGGTCGATGCGGAGTTCGATAAACGGTTGCATACCTTTTCGAACGCGGCGTAACGGCCCGGCGCAGCGGTCGTCGGCGTCGGCGCACCGCCGGTCTGTGAACAAGCGAAACCGTTCGGCTTCTTGCCGACGGTTTCGTGTCACCGAAGCAGAGCGAACCGACTAGATACTCGCCTGTCCTTCAAACCGCCCGGCTTCAATTTGTTGCTCCACCCTCGACGGCTTGGCGGGCGTTGCCCAGTTAAGCCGGAGGAGGGCGCCTAAAAGCGCCGGTGTGGCAATTCTGGAGAGTACGATTCAGTTGATCGTCCGGAACGGAGTCGGTGGCTTAGCGCCGGCTCCCATTCTATACACGAATCTTTAGCAGGCGCTGGCCGGAAGAAAAAAGGAAAATGTCGTTTCCCGTCCCGGAACGCTATGAACGCTGATCGCGCTGTGGTGCAACTCGACGATGCGTTTGACGATGGAGAGTCCTAAGCCGCTGTTGCCGTCCTCCGTTTGCCGTGTTTTGTCCAATTGGTAAAAACGATCGAATATATACGGCAGTTCGGCTGCCGGAATGCCGCTCCCGTTGTCACTTACGTCGATTCGCATTTGTTGGCGGTCGGCACGAAGCGTAATGGTGATCGTTCCGCGGGGCGGTACGAACCGCAATGCGTTTTCCAGCAGATTTTCCAGAACTCTTTCGATCAGATGAAGATCGGCGTAGACAAATGATTCGTTTGCGTCATAGCGGGCCTGCAGACCGACTTCTTTTTGTCGGGCGGACAACGCGAACTTCTGGATGACGTCTTCGGTCAGTTCGGCAAGGTTGAACAACTCGGGCTGCGGTTGGGTTTCGCTGGCATCGAGTTTTGCCAGTTCGAACAACTCCGCTACCAGTTTGTTCAATCGTTGACAGTGTTTGATCGCCGTTTGCAGATAGCGCCGTTTGTCGTCTTTGCTGAGGTCGTCCTGCTTGATCAACAGCGTTTCGATATACCCTTGCAAGGTCGCCAGCGGCGTGCGCAGATCGTGAGAAACGTTGGCGACCAACTCGCGCCGCAAATGATCGGTGGTTTGCAGTTGGTCCAATTGAACGTGGATTTTTTTCGTCATCGATTGAAATACCGCAGCCAAGGTGTCGATTTCGTCTCCGCGACGGGCCTTTGCCGGGAGCTTCGGCGCAATGCCGGGATCATGTTCGAAGGCGGTCATGGCTCGCGTCAACCGCTTCAATCGGCGGGTCAGCACGACGAATAACAGCATGCCGGAGCTTAAAGCGACCGACAGTCCGCCGCCGATGACCCAAAGACTGTTTCGTAAAATGTAACTGCTTTGAATGCGGGAGGCGATGGAATCGTACTCCTCACCGCCCAGGATCACGTATAAATAACCGTCCGGCTGGTTGTTGAATGGTACCCTGGCGGCCGAAAACACCTTGCTGCGGTTCGTGTTTCTGGGATCGTCGCCGCGTAGAGGGAACAACGTATCGCTTGCGCCGGCCAGATAGCGCTTGATCGGATCGACGTCGACCGATAATCGAACGACTTTCCACGGTGGCGCGGAAAATGCGAGAATGCCCCCTTCGTGGTCCAGCAGATAAATTTCCAGGCTGGGATTCAGTATCATCAAGGAATGAAACAATTGGCGCAGCGCGGGGCGATTGACGCGGTCGTCTTGTAACAGTTCGGTTTCTTCGACGATGTGGCGGGCAACCTGTTGGTTGAGCTTTTGCATCACTTCCTGTTGATATAAATTGGTCGCGACCAGGGTAAGCGAGACGCCGAATACGCCGAGAAGAATCAAAATCAGCGACAGCGCCAAGCTTAATTTGGCGAACAGGGTACTGAACATGGTCTTTACTCCTCGGCAAATTTGTAACCGACGCCCCAAACGGTTTGGATAAAAGCCGGATGTTTGGGGTCGTTTTCGATCTTGACCCGAAGCCGGTTGATGTGCGAATTGACGGTATGTTCGTAGCCGTCATGGCCGTAACCCCAAACCTGGTCCAACAGTTCGTTGCGGGTAAACACCCGGCCGGGTTGGCGGGCGAAGAACAGGAGCAGATCGAATTCCTTCGCGGTCAGATCGACGGTCCGACCGTCGATGCTGACCGCATGACGACCTTGGTCGATCCTAAGCGGCCCGCGCCGGATGATCGGTGCGCTCGCCTGAGGCTTCGGCGCGATCGCGTCGACGCGGCGGAAAATGGCTTTGATGCGGGCGAGTACCTCGGAAATACTGAACGGCTTGGTGACGTAATCGTCGGCGCCGCTTTCCAATCCCAGCACACGGTCGAATTCGGAGGATTTGGCGGTCAGCATCAGGATCGGCGTATAACGTTCGGAGGCGCGAACCGCCTTGCAGACGGAGAGCCCGTCGTTGCCCGGTAACATCAAATCGAGCACGATCATGTCGTAGTGGTTTGTCGTCGCCTGCAGCAGGCCGGAGGCGCCGTCGAAGCATAACTCGACACGATGGTGCAGATCGCGAAGATGCAAGGCCAGTAATCGCGCCAGTTCCTCGTTGTCTTCGATGATCAAGATATTTTTGGCCGGCATAGTATCTACCCGAAGGGTTGGCATGGGTTGGATTATAAGTCCTAATTATCACAAAATTATCGAGGCGGATATTTAATGCTTGGGCAACGCGCTAGCCCGGATATTTCATGAAGGGAATGGAATTTAAGGAAAATCGGGCGAAGAAGGTTGGACAAAGATCGTGAATGCTATAGCAAGCCCTGGCTTGAGTGATGTTGTTCCAGACTCGAAGTCCGATTGTTCAGAAAACCATTCAGGCGCAAACTGTACGCAATAGATATGAGTCATATCAAACCTAAGACATCGGCTGCAAATGCGTATTTCAAACAGTAAGGCCGCGTTTGTGAAATATCCGGGCTAGTTACATGGACATCATTTTTAAAGAATACGGCAGGGTCGTGTGGCAAAGAAAGGGGGCGTTTCTGCTGTGCCTGATCGGCATTACCTGCGGTACGGTGCTGGATTTCAATGTACCGTTGCTGTACAAAAACATCGCCAACGGCCTGGCGGAACCTTACTCCGCCGAGACGTTGGATACGCTGCTGCGCAACCTGTCGTGGGTCGCCGCGTTCTATGCCGGCATCTGGTTGTCCTGGCGCGTTCTTGAAATCGGTATCGTCCCGGTTGAGGGCGGCGGTATCAATCTGTTGGAAAAGCGCTGTTTCGACGTATTGAAGCGGCAGAAATATATTTTCTTCGAAAACAGTTTTTCCGGCAGCCTGAT
>JBNLFT010000138.1:0-7340 GCA_050305675.1 Methylococcaceae bacterium | reverse complement strand
GGGCCAGCGAATTACTGCAGGCGCAATTGTTGCAACCGATCAACATCACGCCGGTGCAACCGCAATTGACCGCGGAAAACATCGGTATTTTGAACAGTCTGGGGCCGTCCAGCCTGTCCGCCAACGAATACGATCCGATGTTTACCTCGAATGGCGTCCACGTGGTGTTGAACGGCGCCTACGGCAGCAACAATACCCTGACCGACAACGCCATCGTATCGGGGGTATACGACAATTTATCGTTGAGTCTGGGCCAGTTCCATTATCAGACCGACGGCTTCCGAGTCAACGACGATTACCAACAGGATATATACGACGCGTTCGCCCAATATTCGTTCAACCAGGATTTGAGCATACAGGTCGAGTTCAAGAGCGAGGACGTCAGGGCGGGGGACGTGCCGTTTCGCCTGAACGGTTTTCACCAGGAGAATCTAAGACAAACGATAGAACACGACACCGCCCGCGTGGGCGGGCATTATCGGATAGATTCCGAGCAGGATTTGATTGTGTCCGCATTTTACACCACGCGCAACGATATTTTACGCAATCATATTTTCAATACCGATAATCCCTTTCCGTTTCTGCATTTTAATACTCAGAGTTTGGTTTCTGTCGAAGACAAAGGGTTTCAGCCGGAAATTCAATATTTATTTAAAAAGCCGTTTTTCAACGTGACCGCCGGTTTCGGCTATTTGGGGTTGTCGACAGAAATCATCAGGGAAAATATAAGCCGCTGGACTCTCCCGCCAATATCCGTGATTAACGATCCACGATTCACCAATTTTTCGGCAACTCCGCTGGAAACGGATTATTTCAATAGTTATTTTTATTCAAGTCAGAAACTTTTTCCCGGGAAGCTGACTACCACATTAGGCCTCAGTTTTGATTATTTCGAGAATGATTTAATCAAGAAAGTGCGAATCAACCCCAAGTTTGGTGCTATCTGGACACCAACGCCGGAATTAACGTTTAGAGGAGCCGTTCTGCGCGCGATGAAACGACCGTTAGCGGCAAACCAAACAATAGAACCGACTCAGGTGGCCGGTTTCAATCAGTTTTTTGATGGAATAAACGGTGCGTCCAATTGGCAGTATTCCGTCGGCGGGGATTACTCTTTTTCTGACGATATCAGAGTTGGAGGCGAAATGGTTTGGCGCGATATTGAAGAACCTTGGATTAGTAATGTAACGAACCAACGGAAAAAGCACGAGCAAGCCTATTTGGCCTATTTTTACTGGACTCTAACCGATTGGCTGGCTTTTAAATCGGAATATCGTTATGACAACCTTAGAAGGGACTTTGCGGTCAACCGGACCGATCTGGTATCGCCGCAAGCAACGCTTTCCCATCAGGTTCCGTTAGCCTTGAATTTCTTTCACGACAGTGGAGTATTCGCGTCGTTCAATGCGACGTATGTCAATCAGCGCGTGACATCGGTGGCGAATTTAAACGGAAAACCCGCCGGCAGCGAACCATTGGAAAATGAGCGATCGGAGTTCTGGACTTTCGATACGTCGCTCGGTTATCGTCTGCCCAAGAGAATCGGGGCGATTAATTTCGAAGTGCGAAACCTTTTCAATAATGGGTTTGTTTTCCAAAGTACATTCGATGCGAGCGGGCCCCAGTTGACTCCTTTCGTACCGGAAAGACAATTTTTTGTTAAACTTAGTTTGTATTATTAGTGGTGTGTGTTTATTTTAATATAGGAGAGGAGTATTGTTATGCAAAATAAAATATTAGTTGCAATTACTGTATTATCGTTAGCCCTTGCGATTTATTTATTCGTTACGCCGCCTTCGCTGAAAGACTCGGTGTCGACGCTGGAAAGGTTTAGCGCGAAGCTGGCGAAGGTCAACAAGAAAAACCCAATTACTAAAGAGGAAGAGGAAGAAATCAGGAGATTGGCAAAAGCGACGATATTATTGCCGAAATTCGCGAATGCCAATACGGTTTCCTCTATTGGAGTCAGTTTTATTTCCGATAAAAACGATGATAAGGTAGAACCGGTGGTTTTGAGCGCGTTAACCGGGAAAAATATAAAATCGTGCGGGAAAATAGGTTTTCCCGAGAACAATGAAGATAAACCTTCTAAAGCGAAGGATTCCGGACGTTGTATCGAAATTGCCGAAATCGACGAGGGTTTGAAGTCCGCACTCGAATTTACCTCACCGGTCGACGTCTCGATTACGGTTAAAGGGGAAAAGAAACAGGCGAAAATGATCCCTATTTTTCAGTTTTTTTATAAAGGGTCGGAATGCATAACATACTACGTAGGCGGTTACGCGTTTGAATATTGTCAATCGGGCGGACCGAGTCGTTACGGGAAATCCGGGGACGACCGTTCTGCAGAAATGATAGTGCAGAGCGGTCGTTATCTTTTACGGATAAAATTGTTACCGAGTCGCCTCATAATAGGAGTTAGCAATGTCGGGTTTATGGCCGGCAGCGAGGTTATGTTGCTGGCAGCCGGCGTTTTGGAAAAGAAATCTCATTCGTGGAATGTATATGATGAAAAAAGTACTAATGCTTTGCCTTGCGGCTTGTTCGGCGGAAGTGGTGGCGGCGCCGCCACCATTCCCCGTAACGACCGAAGATTCAGTCCAGACACTGTCTGAGTTCGGTTCCGAACTTAGAGGTGTAACGAAAGACAACCCGGCCACAGAACAACAGAAAAAACAAATTCTCGATTTGTCCAACGTGCCGCTGCCGGTCGCAAGGGCCGTTAAGAAAAACGCGGTATTGATGACCGGGATCGATAATGCAAATTTTCGCCCGGTGGTGTTAAGATCCGATAGCGGAGAGGAAATCGAACCGTGTAATATCGCCGACAACGCGGGAAACGAAAATCCGGCGGTTTATTTCGACGGATCAGGAAACGATGTTTGCGATATTCAGGTTATCGAGCCGACAGATGAGTTGGCAACCGCCCTGAACGCTACCAAACCGATTCACGGAAAGATATTAAAGGATGGAAAGGAAATACCGGCGACTTTCATTGTCGAAGTCAAAGCGCTATATAAAGGCTCCTGGTGTCAGACATATGTGAGTAGCGGAGAGGTATACACAATTTGTTGGGATTTACCTAATTTCTAATCGTAAGATACCGAACTCTCTGATAGAGCAGCGGTTTGATTTTAATTAATCCACGTTTTGGTGAACAAGCTTGGAAAAGCGAGCGTTTTTGATATAGTAGATGTCTTAATCAAGCATGGCGGGTTTTGTTAGCGAAGTTTATGTTCGATAACCCGCCTTGAAGGACTGACAAATAGTGCATCAAAACGTTTTTTCGGCTCTTAAGGAAATCCCCTTTCTGTCCGGACTCTCCGACAAGGCTTTAGCGGCGCTCGCCTCTTTGGCCAAAAAATGTCAGTTCCCCAAGCAGACCCATATCATCAGCGAAGGGGACGAGTCTTCTTCGCTGTATATATTGTTAACCGGGAAGGTGCGGGTGTTTTCCAGCGACAGAGACGGCAAGGAGGTAACGTTGCTCTTGCAAACCCCGGTCTCCTACTTCGGCGAGTTGGCGCTGTTGAGCGACGAACCGAGATCCGCTTCCGTCACGACGTTGGAAAAAACCACCTGCGCGGTTATCTCCCGCAGCGATTTTAGGCACTGGCTCAAGGATAATCCGGAAGTTTCGTTCGGATTAATTCAGGACTTGGCGGTGACGGTCAGACGGCTTACCGACAAGGTGAAGCAATTGGCGTTGTCCAACGTCTACGAAAGAACGGTAAAGGTGCTGCAGGACTTGGCGGTGGAGGAGCAGGATACGTTCGTAATTCACAATCTTCCGACCCAACAGGAATTGGCGAACATGGTTGGCGCCTCGCGGGAGATGATCAACAAGATCATGAAAGAACTGACCAAGGGCGGTTATGTCGTAATCGAAGACAAAACGCTTCGAATTGAAAAGAAACTGCCGGCTGCCTGGTAACCTTCGCCATGTCGATCGTTCGGCGCCGCGTTCGAAAAATCCGGTCGATGTGGGGTGCACCGGCTTGACAGCAAGATCCCGGTTCGATCGCGCAAAGTTTCCCTCGCTTAAGCTCGATTCAGCCGACGAATTTCCACTGTAACATTTCGCCCGCTTTCAATGGCGTGATGTCGACGTCTCCCTGCCGGTAGTGGTCCGGGACCCGCCAGCTTTGTTTTTCCAAGGTCACCGTTTTGTCGTTTCTCGGCATACGGTAGAAGTCGGCGCCGTAAAAGCTGGCAAACCCTTCCAGTTTGTCCAACGCGTTTTCCCGCTCAAACACATCGGCATACAGTTCCAGTGCGGCATGCGCGCTATAGCAACCGGCGCAGCCGCAGGCGTTTTCCTTCAACTGCGTTCGATGGGGAGCGCTGTCGGTGCCGAGGAAGAATTTCGGGTTGCCGCTGGTGGCGGCCTTGACCAACGCCTTGCGGTGATGTTCGCGCTTGATGATCGGCAGGCAGTAATGATGCGGCCGTATGCCGCCCGCCAGTAACGCGTTGCGGTTGAACATCAGGTGTTGCGGCGTTATCGTCGCGGAAACGTTGGCGGACGCCTCGCCGACGAACTGGACGGCTTCCTCCGTGGTCAGATGTTCGACGACGATGCGCAATTGCGGAAATTCTCGAACGATTCTGCTGAGGTTCTGGTCCAGAAAGATTTTTTCGCGGTCGAAAATGTCGTACTCGTCGGCCGTCACTTCGCCATGAATCAATAACGGTACTTGGTGCGTTTCCATCGCCTCGAACAGCGGAAAAATCCCTTCCAGATTCGAGACCCCGGAATCGGAATTGGTGGTGGCGCCCGCCGGGTAAAGCTTGAAGGCGTAAACATGCGGCGACTCTGCGACTTTCCGTACTTCGGAAACGGCGGTGTTGTCGGTCAGATAGAGCGTCATCAGCGGTTCGAAAGCGCTGCCTTGCGGCAGCGCGGCGAGAATTTCAGCGCGATAATCCAGTGCCGCGCCGACGCTGGCGACCGGCGGTTTGAGATTGGGCATGATGATGGCGCGGCCGAATTGGCGTGCCGTGTGAGCGATAACGGTGCGCAGTATATCCCCGTTTCTGACGTGCAAGTGCCAGTCGTCCGGTTGGATGAGCGTTATTTTATCCATTGTCTCGGGTTTTCGATTAAAATAGTACGTTATTCTATAGAAGGGGCTTGAAAACACAAATTCCGTCCCTATCTACTGATTTATTTGTTTTTTATGGGAGAGGCAGATGCCAATTTACGAATATCAATGCGATGCGTGCGGCCACGAGCACGAGGCGTTGCAGAAAATCAGCGACGCGCCGCTAATGGTTTGCCCGGCCTGTAACGAGCCGGAGCTGAAGAAGAAGATTTCGGCGGCCGGGTTCCGGCTGAAAGGCGCTGGTTGGTACGAGACCGATTTCAAAAACGGCTCCAAGAAAAACGTAGCCGGTGAAAACACGGCGCCCGCCAAATCGGGAGGCAGTTGCTGTTCCGGCGGAACCTGTTCCAGCCACTAGGGGTATCCTAGCGTAGCGATCGTAGCGGGGGCGGCGGTGACGGTCCGGAGCATTCGAAACCGATAGCCGCCCTCCGTATCCAAGTAATCGGCAGCATCTGCCGGCCTGTTTTCGGATAGGCAAGTCACTTTGCACGGTCTGATCCAAACACGTAATATCGACAACTTTTTGAGTAGACAGAGAACAAGAGTATGCGTACCCACAAGTGCGGAGAATTGAATACACAACATTTAGGGGAAGAGGTTTCATTATGCGGCTGGGTACATCGGCGCAGGGATCATGGCGGAGTAATTTTCATCGATTTGCGTGACCGCACGGGACTGGTACAGGTGGTGTTCGATCCCGATGCTCCCGAAACCTTCCGCACCGCCGAAACCGTACGCAGCGAATATGTACTCCGAGTCGAGGGAAAAGTCAGGGTGCGTCCGGAAGGTACGATCAATAAAAATATCGGCACCGGCGAGATCGAGGTGCTGGTGGCTCGAGTGGAAGTGTTGAACGAATCGGAAACCCCGCCGTTCCCGCTGGAAAGCGAGATCGAAGTGAACGAAGAAACGCGGCTACGTTACCGGTATATCGATTTGCGTCGCAGCGACATGCAGCGGAAGATGCGGGTGCGCCGCGATGTCACGCGCCATCTGCGTCATTTTCTCGACGAGCAAGAATTTTTCGAAATCGAAACTCCGTATCTGACCAAGGCGACTCCGGAAGGCGCGCGCGACTATCTGGTGCCGAGCCGTACCCACGAGAACTCCTTTTTTGCTCTGCCGCAGTCGCCGCAGCTATATAAACAGTTGCTGATGATTTCCGGTATGGACCGTTACTATCAGGTCGTGCGCTGCTTTCGCGACGAGGATCTGAGGGCCGACCGGCAACCCGAATTCACCCAGTTGGATATAGAAACGTCCTTCATGAACGAAGATCAAATCATGGAGTTAATGGAAGAGATGATCCGCCGCCTGTTCAAGGACATACTCGGCGTCGAGCTGGACGCCAAATTTCCGGTAATGACCTACCAAGAAGCGATGAATCGCTACGGCTCCGATCGTCCCGATCTCAGAATTCCGCTGGAGTTGGTCGACATTGCCGATGAAATGATGGAAGTGGATTTCAAGGTTTTCGCCGGACCGGCCAAGGACCCGAACGGGCGTGTCGTCGCGATGCGGGTGCCGAACGGCGGGGAAATGAGCCGGAAGGAAATCGACGACCTGACCAAGTACGTCTCGATTTTCGGCGCCAAAGGTTTGGCCTATATCAAAGTCAACGATCGCGACGCCGGGGTCGAAGGGCTGCAATCGCCTATCGTCAAGTTCGCTCCGGATGAAGTCTGGGAAAAGGTATTGACGAAAACCGGCGCGCAAACCGGCGATTTGATTTTCTTCGGGGCCGATAAATCCACCATAGTCAACGAATCCATGGGCGCCTTGCGGGTCAAGTTGGGCCTCGATCTGAAATTGCTGCAGGGCGCATGGAAACCGCTGTGGGTCATCGATTTTCCGATGTTCGAGTGGGACGAAAAGGCGCAACGCTGGAACGCGATTCACCATCCGTTTACCGCGCCGAGCTGCACGATCGAAGAGCTGGAAGCCAACCCCGGCGCGGCGCTGTCGCGCGCTTACGATTTAGTGTTGAACGGCTTGGAACTGGGCGGCGGTTCGATCCGTATCAACCGCACCAGCCTGCAGAATTCCGTGTTCCGTATCCTGGGCATCGGCGAACAGGAAGCGCGGGAAAAATTCGGTTTCCTGCTGGATGCGCTCAGCTATGGTGCGCCGCCACATGGAGGGATCGCCTTCGGTCTTGATCGCCTGACCATGATTCTGGCCGGAACCGACTCGATTCGTGACGTTATCGCCTTTCCGAAGACCCAGAAGGCG
>JBNLFT010000137.1:0-7399 GCA_050305675.1 Methylococcaceae bacterium | reverse complement strand
ACCGACATGCGCCTCTTTCGATGCAAAGACGGTGGGATTGCGGCCGAAAAAACTGTCCGGAGAGGCGCGAGACTCATGGCCCTGCCTGTAGTTGAAACCGGCAAAAACGTTATTGAATTGACTGAAATCATAGCGGCCCGAAGTGCCCATGCGAAAATCGTCGTAATCCTCGGTATCGCGGTCGTCGTAGCGCGCCAGATCGGCCGAGGATGAGAAATTTAACTGGTGTCTATCCCAATTCGATTGAATGTCGAGGGAGGGTGAAATCAGCAACAAATGGTCGCTGACGGTATTGCTTCGGGTAGCAAATATATTGTTGTCGTAAATGCCGATAATGGCCAACTCCGGCTTCACCAAAAACGAGTCCACCGCATAGCCTGATCTTTGTGCCAACAGGGGATTGATGGGAACGGGCTTGTCCGGCGTCACCGGCTTCTCGAAGGCCGGCAACTGAGTTGGGGCTGCAATCAAAAAAACTGTGACCGGTAAGATTATTTTATATTTCACAATCGCTTGCTCTATTATTCCTTAAAACAACAATAAGTTTATCGATTCTTAGTTGTCTTATATCAAGTATCCGCAACCAACCGACTATCCGAGTCGAATCGTTACGAACAAATTACCTTTACCAATGGTAAACCACTCTGGCGTCCCTTTCAAAAAACGATTTGTAACAATTTTGACATCCGTCTTCCGAGCACGAGGAACCGCACGCTATCGAAAGGCAAACGGTTTCAAGTCGACATAAACTCAACGGAATCAACTCAATGTCAGTTCCGTTGTAAACACTGAACTAGATGATCGGTAAGATACCCTATTCCGATGGAAACCGATCGTCTTTTTGCAGCATCTTTAAGGCCAACTCCGCCATTTTTCCGGATCCTCCGCCCTCGCCCAATTTGTCCCTGACCGCCTGCAATTGTTCGACCATCGTCTGCCGGTAGGTTTGATCGGTTAACAGGCGCTCGATTTCTCCGGCTAACGACTCGGCAGTCACTTCGTGTTGGATCAATTCCCTGACGATACCTTTACCCGCTACGATATTCGGCAGCCCGATATGGGGGACTTTAACCAGCAGGCGGCCCAACCAATACGTCAACGGCGACAACCGGTAAGCGATCACCATAGGCACCGTCAACAGCGCTATTTCGAGCGTCGCGGTTCCGGAAGTCGTCATCACCGCATCGCAACACTGAACAGCATCGTAGGGTTGCCCCTTCGCCACGGTGACGCTTACCGGGCTCTCGCTAAGATAACTTTGCAACACGTCGTCGCCGACGGAATCGGCCTGCGCCAACAGAAACTGGATTCCCGGCACGTCGGCGGCCAATTTTTCCGCCGCCGCAAGCATCACCGGCAACATCCGCTTGATTTCGTTCATCCTGCTGCCGGGGAGTATGCCGACCACCGGCCGGGCGTCGTCCAAGGAGAAATGCCGCATATCCTCCTGCCTGCTGCGCAACGGCCGGACTTTATCGACCGAGGGATGGCCAACATAACACACCGGTATGTTTTCCGCTTCGTAATAAGCCGTCTCGAACGGAAAAATCACCGCCATCATGTCAATCGCCCTGCCGTAGGTAACGACCCTATCGGGCCGCCAGGCCCAGACTTGGGGGCTGACATAAAACAACACCCTGATCCCCTGTTTTTTGGCGAATTGCGCCAATTTCAGATTGAATTCCTTATAATCGACGCAGACCAGCAAATCCGGTTTTTCCGCCTCCAGCAAGCGCTTCATATCGGCCAATGCGCGGCGGATCTCGCGGTAATGCCTAAGTACCTCTACCAGTCCGATCACGCCGATCGCCGACGAATCGACCCGAACGTCGATACCGGCCTGGCGCATTTTGCTCCCTCCCATGCCAATCCCCCGAACATCCGGTAAATGCACCTTTAATTCTAGAAACATATTGGCGGCATGTTGTTCTCCGGAGCTTTCGCCGGCACTGAACATGATAGTCATCGGGTTTTGCTGCGACACGTTGTTACCTGCCATAAAAAAGGCCGGCATGGAAGCCGACCTTACGGTTTTAAAAACAAGGGCGGCGGGTAATCACCACCCTGAAAAGCTATTTGTTACCCCAAGACTCCGCGGATCACGGCAACGATTTCCTCGACCGTTTGGTCGGGCAAATGCGAACAAATCGGCAGCGAGAAACAATTGGCCGCGACCGATTCGGTCTCCGGTAAGGAAAGGCCCGCGCATTGCTCCTTGAAGACATTCTGCTTGTGTAGCGGCACCGGATAATACACCGCGCAACCGATTTGCTTGTCCTGCAAGGCCTTGATGACGTCGTCGCGCCGCTCGCACAGCAACGTGTACTGATGGTAGACATGTTCCCCGACACCGTCCTCGTAAGGCGTGCTCAGCGGCAGATCGGCCATCAATTCGGAATACAGATGTGCCGCATGCCTTCTGGCCGCATTATATCGATCGATACGTTTCAGCTTGGCCCGCAAAACGACCGCTTGCATTTCGTCCAAGCGGCTGTTGTAGCCGATCACGTCGTGGTAATAACGGACGTCCGAACCGTGGTTACGCAGTTTGCGCAGCATCGCCGCGGATTCGTCGGAGTTGGTTGTAACCAGGCCGCCGTCGCCGAACGCGCCCAAATTCTTACTCGGGAAAAAGCTGAATCCGGCCGCATTGCCGATGGAACCGGTTTGCCGTTGGCCGATCTTAGCGCCGAAAGACTGGGCGCAATCCTCGATCAATTTCAGCCCGTGCCGATCGCACACGGCTTTGATTGCCGGCAGGTCGGCCGGTTGGCCGAACAAGTGTACCGGCATGACCGCCTTGGTGTTGGCGGTTACGGCGGCTTCGATAGTTTCCGCGGTAATGTTGAACGTTTTCGGATCGATGTCTACGAATACCGGCTTGGCGCCGACGTAGGCGATCGCTTCGGCGGTGGCGATGAAAGTAAACGCCGATGTGATTACATCGTCGCCGGGGCCTATGCCTTCCGCCAACAACGCCAAATGCAGCGCATCGGTACCGGAGGCACAGCCGATCGCGTGCTCGACTCCGAGATAATCGGCCGCCTCGCGTTCGAAGGCTTGAACGTTCGGACCGAGAATGAAAGAACAATGACTGATCGTATCGGCAAGCCCTTGCTCGATTTCGTCTTTGATTTCGGCGTACTGCGCCTTTAGATTTACCATTGGAACCATAGTAGAGCCTTTTAACCGTGCTTGAGTAATTCGGTGATTTGAATGGCCGTAGCCAACGCCCGTCTGCCGGCCTCTCCCGAAACCAACGGATTTTCACCGGTCTTGATGCAATTGACGAAATGCTTGATTTCCTCCAGCAACGCATCGCCGGTCTCAAATACCGATTCCTCCGTCTCGATCTCGGGGATTCCGGGAAACATCTCCTTGCTGCCGGTTTTATGCTTGACCAATACGCGGTTTTGGAAATCGACCGAAACGTAAGAACTGGGCCGGAACATGCGCATCTTGCGTTCCATTTTCATGCTGATGCGGCTTGCCGTAACGTTGGCCACGCAGCCGTTCTTAAACGTCAGTCTGGCGTTGGCGATATCGGTGCCTTGAGTAAGCACCGCGGTACCGCTGGCGTCGATCCGTTCCAATTCCGAATCGACCAGGGCCAGAATAATATCGATATCGTGAATCATCAGGTCGAGCACGACACTGACGTCGTTGGCTCTGGGGTTGAACGGCGACAATCGATGGGACTCGATGAACAGGGGTTTTTCATTGATTCTTTCCAATCCTCTCACCGCGGGATTGAAGCGTTCCAGGTGACCGACCTGTAAAATAACGTTGTTCGCCTTGGCGGCGGCTATCAAATCGTCCGCTTGTTCGACCGTTACCGTGATCGGTTTTTCCACCAGCACGTGGCAACCGGCGTCGAGGAAATCGCGCGACACGGCGTGATGCAAGCTGGTCGGTACGACGACGCTGACCGCATCGACCTTACCCAATAACGGCTGGTAATCGGTCAAGGCCTCGGCGCCGAATTTGTCGGCAACGCTCTTGGCCGCTTCCTGGTTGATATCGACGACCGCCACCAATTCGCAGTCATCCAACGAAGCGTATTTTTCCGCATGAAATTTTCCCAAATATCCGCTTCCGATTACCGCACACTTCAGTTTACTCATAGGCCACTCAGTTATGATTGATACCATCCCGACAAACAAGTTTTTCGGGCAAAAAGACCGCCCATTGTAACATCACAATTGTCCGTCAATAAGGAAATAGTGTTTTGCCGAAACAACACAAATTGGCGTCTCAAACCCACTCGGAGTACGCCCTCCATCCGATCAGCCAGCCTTAAACCGTGACAACGGCCGGCTCTTGGCAGCCGCCTTCGCAACTCAAGTCCCTCCTGCGTTCACCGGTTCAACAGCATCATCGCTTCCTCGTTGCTGATATCCTTACGGAAATACCCTTGTTCGGGAGCGGCCTCGCTCCTGCCCACACAGCGAACCGAAACCCGACGTTTCGCCTGCGGACCGTCGTTGCCGCCATTGCCGCCGAAGCCGACAAGGGAGGGAAAGGGTTTCCCTCCTTCAAACAAGTGGCTTTGCGCGATCCATCGTCCGCCGATATCGTTTATCGCCTCCTGCATTCGGGCTTTCACCGCCAGCGCGAACTCGGCGTTGGTCGGCAGGCTCCAATAGCCGGCGGGCTCGACCGTCCGACACCAGGTCATTGCCGCCTGCAGATCGGTCTGGCTCCATCCCGCCAACCGAACCGCTTGCCGCTCTCCCCATATCATACCGCTGGCATCGTCCAGCCATGCAGTACGACCGAGAACCGACCCGTATCGCCATGCGCCTTCGACGAAGTCTTGTTGAAACGGCAGCGGTCCGGCAAATCGCTCCGCGCCGTCGTTCTGCCGCGACGTCTCGGTCGGTAACTCGGTAACCTGCCGCTGTTCCGGTCGGCCAGTCGGCTCCCGCGCTTGGTGCACGGTCAATTCGTACCACAACGCCTCCCCGATGCTGCCGCCGTGCGGCAACGGAAACAAGGCCACCAAAACCACGAGAATCACACTCAGAACGGCGACCGTGGCGATTCCTCTGCAAAAAGTCAGAGTTAACGCGGCACACAACAGATAAACGAGCAGGTAGCACCACTCGGAGGGGCCGGAGTGACCTATCGCTTCGATGCCGAAATTACCCTCGAGCCAGCGCCAAAAGGGGACCAGAAGCAGCGTAATCAGAAAAGCGAACGGCAGCAGCGCGAGCAGTAGCGCGACTATCGAGACTAGTCTGGTCAGCCGCCCGCTCATGGCGATGTCGCCGCGGTTTGAAGGCAAGTTAGCATTGCCGGAGTCCTAGCTTTCGATCACGTCACTGCAGTCTTTCCAGATAAAATTCGCCCGGCAATATTTTGCACTCGCGTTTACGCAACAGCCCTTGCTCGATCATCAACGTTATCGTCTGTTCGACGAATTTACGTTCAAAACTACAGAAACAGCCGTAAATAAATCGTTTGGGACAATATGGGCACGTTTTACCGCTGTCCGGCTGAAAAAGCCGTTTCATTTCCCGATCCCAGACCTCGATCGCATGCAGTATCAGTTGCTCGGTATGCTCGGTATTCCTGGTCATCGTGATTCCCCTCCGCCGATTCCGGCGACAAGATCGGAGATTGAGGTTGCCAAACCCAATGTACACGGTCTTGGCAAAAATGTCATGATCGGACACCAAGTTTTACCGCAACGCTTGAAGCGACGGCCATAAAACTCACCCACCGGCCGCAATGGCGTGGCCCGGGGCGCCCGGCCTTCTCCCCGAAAACTCCGCTTTCAACCCGGCGTGCGCAAACGCATCCTGAGCGCTTGGAAAAAACCGCTCGCGATTCGGCGGCAGCCCCAGCAGCGCGCTCTTGTAATATGCTGAATTATCGATAGACTCCGAATGAGACCCGATATTTAAGGTCAACCAACCAATCGGAGGAGTATGCAATGGCGACCCGCTACCGTCGTTTTCGAGATATTTCGACCAGCGAACGTATTCTCGACACCCTGTTCTTGCTGACCATCGGTTTGGGATATCTGTTCGCCCTGACCCATCTGTTTTTCACCCACAGCAACCGCGACGGCCAATCCGGTCTGTCGGTCGACGACGTGATGATTGCCTATTACGGTTCGCACGATCACAGCCGCTTGGGGGCGGCGATCAACGGGCCGATGGAGCCGAACCTGCGATCCAAGACCGATAAACTGGTAATCCTGAAATGGTTGCAAGACGGTAAAACAGAGACCGACTATCGGGAGAAAGTGGCGCCGATCATCGCCCGCGACTGCCTGTCGTGCCACCGGCCGTCGATCAACCCCGACCTTCCCGACCTGAGCAATTACCAGGCTCTATTGGCGGTTGCCGACGCCCCCGGCGCCTCGCTGCCGGCATTGGTCAAGGTATCTCACATCCACTTGTTCGGCATCGCCTTCATACTTTTCCTGATCGGCAAGATTTTCATCCTGACCGAACTCGACCCGCTGCTGAAAAGAACCATTGTGGCGGTCCCGTTCGTCGCCATGGTGATCGATATATTGTCCTGGTACATCACCACCTTGATTCCCTGGTTCGCTTATGTGGTGGTCGGCGCCGGCGCCCTGCTCGGGCTGTCGATGGCTCTGCAGATCCTGATCAGCTTGTACCAGATGTGGTTTTACCCGTTCCACCCGTCGCTGGAGCTACCCCTCGACGAACAGCTGCGGATCGAAGCGTGTCAACGACAATTGGCCGGATTCGGCTACGATATGATGCCCGAACAAAGAGGCTGGCTGATCCGGGAATCACTCCGCACCTGGCATTTTCTAACCGACGTCCAGGAACTGGAACAATATACCCGGGAAGTGACCGAACGGCACCAGGCGGATTGACACCACCGGCGTTTGTCGCCTGCCCACGGACGGCTCTTTTGCCCCCGCTGCCGTTGTTTGTTCAGCGGGCCGCCAGATCGTCCATAATCTTGTCCCGCACCAGCATACCGGACAATGTCACCATCGGCATGCCTCCGCCCGGGTTGACGCTGCCGCCGACGTAATACAGATTGCCGACATGGCGATCGCGCTGCGGCGCCTTGAAGCCCAGGTTTTTGCCGCGGTCTGCAACCACGCCGTATATCGAGCCCTGATTGGAATAATAACGGGATTCGATATCGAGCGGAGTCCAGGTCTCCTCGCAAACGATCTGGCGGCGGATGTCGGTCAACCCCATGTTCTCCAATTTGTCCAGAACACGCTCCCTGAACGCCAGATAGTCGCGACGCTGCAGCGGGCGTTCCGGATCCAGATGCGGGATGTGCGGGAGCACCTTGATGACCTCGCAACCCGCCGGTGCCTGGCCGGGATCGCTCTTGACCGGCGCCACCAAATACAACGTCGGATCAGCCGGCAGCTCGTGCTGCCGGAAAACCGCGG
>JBNLFT010000136.1:0-7425 GCA_050305675.1 Methylococcaceae bacterium | reverse complement strand
CATATTGTCGTTTGGCAGGGGGACAACATGATGGAACGTGATTTATTCGGAGCCCGGCGGGTTCTAGAGGTGCCGGATGCGGGAAAACTGAGTTACTTCGCCTTGCATCGTCTCGAGCAACACGGAATCGCCGATATTTCGAGACTGCCGTTTACGATCAAGATACTGCTCGAGTCCTTGTTGCGAAACTGCGACGGTTTCGCAATCACCGAAGACCATGTCGCCGGCGTCGCCAACTGGCGTCCTGCCGGCGAACGTCGGGAAATTCCCTATAAACCGGCCCGTGTCGTGCTGCAGGATTTTACCGGCGTGCCGGCGCTGGTCGATCTGGCGGCGATGCGAGAGGCGATGAAAGGCTTGGGCGGCGATCCCGCCAAGATCAATCCGTTGATTCCCTGCGATCTGGTCATCGATCATTCGGTACAGGTCGACGGTTTCGGCAACAGTGAGGCGTTGGCCCTGAACGAACGCATCGAGTTTCAGCGCAATGCCGAACGCTATCAGTTCTTGAAGTGGGGCCAGGCGACTTTCCGCAATCTGCGCGTGGTTCCTCCGTCGACCGGCATCGTGCATCAGGTCAATCTCGAATACCTGTCGCAGGTGGTTTTTCACGATAAGGCCGGCGCTCTCTGTTATCCGGACAGTTGCGTCGGCACCGACTCGCATACGCCGATGGTCAACGGCCTGGGCGTTTTGGCCTGGGGCGTCGGCGGCATCGAGGCCGAAGCGGTGATGCTGGATCAACCGATTTATATGCTGGTGCCGGAGGTGGTCGGCGTCAAGTTGCACGGCCGGCTGGCGGCCGGCGTCACCGCGACCGATTTGGTGCTGCGCCTGACCGAACTGTGCCGTGAATTCAACGTGGTCGGGCAATTTATCGAATTTTACGGCGACGGCCTGGCCTCGATGCCGGTACCGGACCGGGCGACGCTGAGCAACATGGCGCCGGAGCAGGGATCGACGGTCAGCTTTTTTCCGGTCGACGAACAAACTCTGAGCTACATGCGTCTAACCGGGCGCAGCCCGGAACAGATCGAATTGACCGAACGCTATTTGAAGGAGCAGGGTTTGTTTCGGAGCGAGCAAACGCCCGATCCGGAATTCAGTCGCATTTTGGAACTCGATCTCGCTTCGATCGAGCCGGCATTGGCGGGACCGAAGCGGCCTCAGGACCGCATTCCGTTAAGCCGGGTCGGGCCGGACTTCCGCAAGATGTTGACCGCGCCGGCCGGTAACCGGGGCATGGGTCTGAAAGCCGAGGATTTGCAGCGCAATGCCGTGGTGACGCAAAAAGGGGCGAGCGAAACCATCACCCACGGCGCCGTCGTCATCGCCGCGATTACGTCCTGCACCAATACCAGCAATCCCAACGTCATGCTGGCCGCGGGTTTGGTTGCGAAAAAGGCGGTGGAAAAGGGCCTTAGCGTTAAAAACCATGTCAAGACCTCGTTGGCCCCCGGATCGCGGGTGGTGACCGAATATCTGAAAGCTTCGGGGCTGCTCCGGTATCTGGAACGGTTGGGTTTTTATCTGGTCGGTTACGGCTGTACCACCTGCATCGGCAATTCCGGGCCGTTGGATGAAGCGGTCGAACGGGCGATCAGGGACAACAATCTGGTGGTTTCGGCCGTGTTGTCGGGCAACCGGAATTTCGAAGGCCGGGTCCATCCGCTGACCCGCAGCAATTATCTGGCATCGCCGCCCTTGGTCGTGGCCTATGCGCTGGCCGGGACCACCGCGCTGGACATTACCCGCGAGCCGATCGGCGCGAGTGACGACGGGCGGCCGGTCATGTTGCGGGACATCTGGCCAAGCGACGAGGAAATCCAGGAAACGATGAGGCGGTTCGTGACGCCGGAGTTGTTCCGCCGCCGCTACGCCGACGTCTTTACCGGCACCGAATCCTGGCAAGCTATTCCGCTTGCCGGCTCCGAGCTGTATCCGTGGGACGCGCAGTCGACCTATATCCGCAAACCGCCTTTCTTCGACGGTATTTCCAGCGACCGCCCACGCATCCGCCCGCTCAGCGACATGCGGGTGCTGGCGTTGTTCGGCGATTCGGTCACCACCGATCACATTTCCCCGGCCGGCCAGATCGCCGAGGATTCGCCGGCGGCGCGCTATTTAACCGGACACGGCGTCGAGCGCAAGGATTGGAACAGCTACGGTTCCCGCCGCGGCAACGACCAAGTGATGTGCCGCGGCACGTTTGCCAATATCCGGCTTCGTAACCGGCTGATCGACGATCTCGAAGGTAACTTGACGATCTATCATCCCAGCGGCGAAATGATGACGTTTTTTGACGCGGCAATGCGTTATCGGGAAGCGGGCATAGCGCTTTGCATCATTGCCGGCAAGGAGTACGGTTCCGGTTCCTCCCGCGATTGGGCCGCGAAAGGTCCTTACCTGCAGGGCGTCAAAATGGTGCTGGCCGAAAGCTACGAACGGATCCACCGCAGCAATTTAATCGGCATGGGTATCCTTCCGCTGCAGTTCGAGCAAGGCGAGTCTGCCAACGGCCTCGGTCTGCAGGGCCGGGAACGGATCGATGTCGAGTTGTCGGATGCCTTGCATCCGCGGCAACGGCTGAAGGTTACGGCAACGGACGCCGATGGCGCAAGGACGGTTTTCCATACCGTGTGCCGGATCGATACTCCGATCGAAATCGAGTATTACCGCGACGGCGGCATTTTACGTACCGTGTTGAAGAAGCTGGCCTGACGGCTCAAAGTCACGACCGGCCGTTTAAAGCGGAAAGCGGCAATCGATGCTTTCCCGCATTCCACCAACCGCGTGTTATCGCAATGAAGTACGGAGCTATTCCTATGAACAGTTCGCATAAAAACCAGTATGTTCCCATGTCCGAAGGAAGAAACGACAACTGCTGGACGGCAGGCCCCGTTATCGACAGCCATGATGCCAAGGGCTTCAACCGTAGCGGGGAGGAAATGAAGGTGCACGATATGACGACCTACGATTTGGAGGTTTTTCCGCCGCAGGAACTTGCAGCGCACATGCAACAACCGTCGCCGGACATCGCCGGGCATTCGCGATCGGAAGGGGCCGATCGCTACAGCACGAACAAGGGCAGGGTTTCCTTTCTGGCGCACGTGAGTATGCCGCACACGGCGGATGACTCTGCGGTTGAAATCATCCTGGTCTCTACGCAAAGTCAGGATGGCGGCATTTACAAACATGAAATCGAAATTCCAAGACATCTGCTCTGCGTGCGCGACTCGCCGGTCGATACCGTGCTGGAGACCTTGAATAACGCATGGCGACATCATCGCTGGTATCCGCCGTATTAAGGTCTCTGCGGTAACGCGTTAGTCGCGGTTTTCCTCGCCAATGGGGAACTTTCACCGGTTAGGTTCCACTAGCGCAAAGTCCGTTCACATATACTCGGGCCGGCCGCCGAATCGGAATTAAGCCGCCGTCGCCTGAGCGCTAGGCTTGACCGAGCGCAAGCAACTCGGGTAGAAAGATTCTCCGTTGTCTTCGATTGCTACGCCCGGATTCGGTTCCATACCGATTCATTGGAATCGTATAGTAGGCGGTCGAAGACATGGGAGTCATTCCTTTAACCAAGCGGCGAAGTAACGTCGGAAGATTGAGATGTGAGGAAATAACTGTGTGTTGGAGTGGAGAAGCTTCGGCGGCTTTGGCGGCGACCGGATTTGCCAGTACCGCGTATTTTTATTGGAAGGGCGAGTCCAAAGTGTTGTGCGCCGCTCTCGCTTATTTTTCCCTGATGGAATTGTTGCAGGCATACACCTATACCGTGATCGACCAATGCCTCGACCCGCGCAACCAGATCGCCACCTTTCTCGGTTACATGCATATCGCCTTTCAACCGTTTTTCGTCAACGCGGTCGCGATGCACTTCATTCCGCCGGCAATGCGGCGGCGCATCGCGCTTGGTGTTTATGCGCTGTGTTTCGCGGCGGCCGTCGTCTTCATGATGCGTATTTATCCTTTTCCTTGGGGCGATTTCTGCTTCGATAAGCACTATAAGCTGTGGTTCGACGAAGATATTAAGTTCAGCATGCCTTTTTGCGGGGAGCGGATTTGCTCGACTTCCGGCGAGTGGCATATCGCCTGGGCGATTCCGGCCAACGGCAGCATCGAAATGGCCAACGCCTACGTTTACGCGGCGTTTCTGCTGCCGTTATTGTACGGTTCCTGGAAACTGGTGCTGTACCATATCGTGACCGGACCGTTGTTGTCCTTTTTGACCACCAATAACATGAACGAATGGGCGGCCGTGTGGTGCCTTTATTCCATCGGTTTGCTGCTGTTGCTGATCAAGACGCCGGTCCGCCATTATCTGCATGCCGAGTCCTGGTACGGTTTTCCCCTCCCGGCGTATTTCCGCGCCGAGGCGAAGACGGTCGGAGAGGCATGACCCAATCGTCTACGTTCAAGCCTGCCTGGTGGCTGCGCAACGCCCATTTGCAAACGCTTTATCCGGCTTTACTGCGCAGGGAGGAAAGGTCGTTGCCGGTGCGCCGGGAACGCCTGATCACGCCGGACGGCGACTTCATCGATCTGGATTGGTGCGGCGAGGGTACGGGACCGCTGGCGATCCTGCTGCACGGCCTGACCGGCAGTTCTCGTTCCGGTTATGTGCTGGGGTTGCAAAAGACCCTGCAGGGGCAGGGAATGCGCAGCGTGGCGCTCAATTTTCGCGGTTGCAGCGGGGAGCCGAATCGTCTGGCCCGCGGTTACCATTCCGGCGACAGCGGCGATATCGATTTTGTCTACCGCACGTTGCGGCAACGCGAACCGGAAACCGAATTGGCCGCCGTCGGCTTTTCGTTGGGCGGCAACGTGCTGCTGAAATGGCTGGGCGAGCACGGCGCCAAGCTGAAACTGTCCGCCGCCGTCGCGGTGTGCGTGCCGTTGCAGCTCGATATCTGCGCGACGACCATGGACAAAGGCTTTAGCAAGATTTACCGCAACCGCTTGATCCGAGATCTGAAAGCCTATATCCGGGGCAAACATCGTTATCTGCTGAAAGCGGGCAATGAACGGGAAGCGGCCAAGATCGCCGGATTGGGGGATCTGTCGAAAATCAACTCCTTTTGGGAATACGACGATCGGGTGGTGGCGGCTTTGCACGGCTTCGACAGCGCCGCGCATTACTATCGTCAATCAAGTTCCCGCCAGTACCTGAAAAAAATCGCCGTGCCGACGCTGGTGATACAGGCGTTGGACGATCCGTTCATGACTCCCGAGGTGCTGCCCGAGAGCGGTGAATTATCCCCCCACGTCAGGCTGGAAACGACCGCCGGCGGCGGCCACGTCGGCTTCATAGCGGGCAGTATCCCGTTCCAGCCGCACTTCTGGCTGGAACAACGAATCCCGGAATTTTTGCGTCGCTTCGTGAAAATGCGGCCAACCAACAAAAGTCGCTGACAGAGAATCGAGAAAGGAAAGCGCATTCGATAACAGCTAACCCGGATATTTCACAAAGGCGGCCTTACTATTTGAAATACGCATTTAAAGCCAGTGTCTTAGGTTTCATATGACTCATGTATATTGGGTACAGTTTGTTCCTGAATGGTTTTCTGAACAATCGGACTTCGAATCTTGAACAAAATCACTCAAGCCAGAGCTGGCTATGGCGTTCGCGATGTTTGTCCAACCTTCTTCGCCCGATTTTCCAGAAATTCCATTCCCTTCATGAAATATCCGGGCTAAATACTCAAGGTTTCAGCGACAGGTTTTTCGATAAGGTTCGCGGTCGAAAAATCGTTGCCATTCCTGCTCGGTCATATTGCGAGCGAAGCGCCGGCACGCTTCCTTGCTCAATTCCTTAGCTTGCCAAGGTATGCGGAACATCCGCCCGTTGACGCTGGCCAATAGCGTATTGCCGTCCTCACCCGAAAATGCAAAGCTGGTCACCCGATCGTTGCCATCCGTTTTGCTGCGCCGAAAGTATTCCCGGCCCGTTTCGATGCTCCAGACCTCTAAGTCTCCTTCGTCTTCCAATGCCAGCCAGCGTCGGTCGCCGGATAGGCGGAATCGTGGCCAGCTGGAGGCGTGTCGTATAAGTCGATGTTCCTTGCCGTCAAGGCTCCAGATGTGGGTAAGATTCGTTTGTCCTCCGACAACGATCCGGTTGCCAGCAGCGAAGTCGAGTTGACCTCCGTAGAGAACGGTTCCTTCCAAAGTAAACTCCTTGACCGGTTGCCAGTTGTCGGTGCGATACACAATGACCCTACGGGACATCTTCACAGCCAGAAAACGACGGTCGAGACTGAAGGCAAGATCATGGACAACGCCTGCCTGATCGATACGATGCAACTCCGTGCCGCTATGCCCGTCCCAGACCCGAACCTGATAATTCCCTAACGGAATCTGGTCTTCGTCGTTATAATCACCCTCGGCGGTCGCAAACTGCATTCCGTCCGAAGTCATCGCGATCGCATTGATCGGATTGTCGTTGCCGAGTTTCAGCAGCTTATCGACGCGCCATTGCCACAGCCATAAGGCGCTTTCAGGTTTCGTTTTGCTAACCCCGGGGCTATCCGACATGACAATGCCGTTGCCGCCATCGGCGAAGGCCATGGCCGACATCGAACGTCCGGTATGCAGGCGAGCGATTTCCTTTCCGCCTGCGGCATCGAAAACGATTACTTCGCCGGTGTCCTTTCCCGAGTGAATCCGATCCAGCGCGACCGCAACCCGTTTTCCGTCGCGATCGGCGGCGGTACTTCGTATGAAGCGACCTTCGGCTTCGGGTAAAATAATCTTACGATCACGGCTGTTCGTATCGAACCACTCGACGCCTTCCTGGGTGCCATATCCGATCAAATGCGAATTTTCGGAGAGAGTCTGAAAACGGTAATAAAGCGGTATTTTAAAAAGCCATTCATCCGCCTCGGCAGTCGAAACTGTCCAGGAGCGCCACCACCGGTCTTGAACGTCACGAGTGATGACATGGTCGGAAACCGGCATCGATGCGGCCATGATCGAATCGTCAATCCGCGCGATTTCCCGGACCGAATCCAGCGAAAAGGCGCGCAGGCCTCTCCTATCGCCGTCGCTCTCGTGCACAAACAGCAATTTACCGTCGGCACTGAACGAAACTTGATTGATTTTAGCGCCCGGTAAGACATCGATATTGCCGACAATTCGTAGCGTTGCGGCATCCAGGATTCGTACCGTTTGGTCGCGCAGCGACACCGCCAGGCGCCGGCCCGCGGGGTCGAACGATACTTTCCAGGGATCCTTCATCGCCAGCACGACAGGATCGTCTTCGCCGTCCGTTTCCCATACCTCTAAGGCTTGGTAGTCGCCCCCTCTTTTGGCCCGTCGCTTCTTTTCGGTCAGATAGGCCACCGTCTGCCCATCCGGTGAGATCGCAAGCGCGGACACTTGGCCGTTACTCAATCGACTAGCCAGTTCGGCGCCGTTTTC
>JBNLFT010000135.1:0-7440 GCA_050305675.1 Methylococcaceae bacterium | reverse complement strand
CAATGGCGGCTATGTGGCGGCCGGTCGGGGCCTGATCGACTATTTGCGAGAGACCGCCGCCTGCTACATTTACTCCAATCCGATCACCCCGGCCGAAGCGGCGGCCGCCCGCGTCGCCGTCGATATCGTCGACAGCGGGGAAGGTCTGCAATTACTCGAGACGTTGCGCGGGTTGACGGCGAAACTGAGAGCCGGCCTAATCGGGGCCGGATTCGAGACCTTGCCGGGCGAGCATCCGATCGTGCCGATCCTGGTGCGCGATACCGCCAGAACGAGTGCCCTGGTCGCGCATCTGTTCGCGCACGACATACTGGTCACCGGTCTGAATTATCCGGTTGTGCCCAAGGGGGAACAGGAGATCAGGGTACAAGTCTCTGCCGAGCACCGAGAGCGGGATATCGATTATTTTCTGTCGGCGTTGACATCATTTTGAGATGTTGAGCGAGTAAGCTTGAGCTACGGTGGCCGGTGGTATCGCTCCGCTCCCGCTCGGCGGCGGTTTTCAACGTTTGCCCGTCCGCTCTTCCGTCATCAACAAACCCAGCGAATCGATCACCGAATTGCCGCGCGAAGGAAGCGGCAAGGCCGGATTGTTCGTCAATTTGGGAACATTACGTGCATTCGCCGAGCCGAGACGAGCGCAGCCGCAATGCTCATTTCGCCTATATCGACGGCAAGCCAGCTACAGTTGGATGGATGCCGACGACGTCTTGGCGGCGGAATACGATACGCCGTTCTCGGCTAAAATCGGCGCGCAAAATGTTCCTATGCGGGTGTGTCCGACACGCCGCCGCCAGCCTGCGGGATGGCTTGTCGCATCGGCTGGGCTGGTACGGCGCGGATCTCGGCCGCTACGCCGAAAAGGAATCATCGTAAACCGGATATGTGACAAGAGGATGAAGAAAACCGGTATTATTGTTTCCGAAATAGAAGCAAATAAATTAACAATAGCCGTATTGTTTCTTTATTTGTTCTCAATTATAGTTTTCCCGACTTCAACTTATTCGTTAAAACTTAATCGAGGACAATAACCATGAGTGAATTGAGAAAAGACATCCTGATCGGCGCCTTATTTTTCGGCGGCGTGTTAAGCTTCACCTCCGGTGAATTTATTCTCTCGACGGTGGTGTTTGCGGCAGCTTCGCTTTTTAGCAACATGAAAATGCGGCCGGAGATAAGTTCTTAAGGCCGCGGCGGCAACGGCACGAGTAAACAGCGACTCTGCATCGGCGTTATTTGAGGCCGTACTCGGCCAGCTCCTCCGACGCCCGCTTAGCGCGTTTTTCGCCAAATTCCCCCTAGTTCGTCAATTCAAGAAATTCTCCAACGAAATCATGCTGATCGACGCCTGTCGTTCGGCTTCCCGTTTGTCTTCCCGCGTATTGTATCCCCAGTCGGCCAGAAACAGCTTCACGCTGCGCAGAGCTTCGTTTTCCAGCATCTTCAACAGCGTTGGTAGTCTGTCTTCCACAAAATGGACGGCTTGCTGCGGATGGTGCGCTAACAGGCCGGCCAGCACTTGCTCCTTGTTCATATTGCGATCCATACCGAAGATGCGGTCTTCGGTCAGCCCGATTCGGTTCGCGGCAAGGATCTCACGGACGAATCGCTCTTGTTTGGTGGTGACGATATACCACACGACGCCGAGTTCGGACAGATGCGCCAGCTTGTCGGCCACGCCCGGAAACAGCGGGTTCATTCGGCGCCATTCCTCCGGCGCAGCGTCGATCCAGCGGTCCCGGACTTCGCCGAACAGCCGCTTCAGCTCGGCCACGTCGAGTTTTTTTTGCGCCAGAATCTCCTGTTTTTGGTTCTGGAAATTCTCGACGATCGAGTCGACGCCGATACCGTTAAATAGCAGGCGCATGGCCACGATCGACTCGTAGCCGATTTCGATCACCGGGCGCGCCAGGCGGAATTGCTCCACCAATTCCGGTGCCGGCAGTGGCGTTCGCATGTCGTCCCAAATACGGGTTGCGGCTTTCCAGCCGGCGATGCCGGTTTCCAACGCGCTGTCGCAGATGACGCCGTCGAAATCCAGAGCATGAATGACCGGTTGTTCCATGTAAGTGTCGTTTGGTTGCAGAATCGGAGCGGGGGATTATAGCATCGGCGCTGGCCAGACGTTCGGGGTATGCTCGAAAACGTGACAAGGGTACTAGCCCGGATATTTCACAAATGCGGCTTTACTATTTGAAATAAGCATTTAGAACTAATGTCTTAGGTCTGATATGACTCATGTTTATTGGGAACAGTTTGTGCCTGAATGGTTTTCTGAACAATCGGACTTCGAATCTTGAACAAAATCACTCAAGCAAGAGCTGGCTCTGGCATTCGTGATGTTTGTCCAATCTTCTTCGCCCGATTTTCCAGAAATTCCATTCCCTTCATGAAATATCCGGGCTAGTTCCACCCCTGAGCCGGTCCTTCGGCAACGAGATGGGCGACGGTGCGGTTAGCGTAAATCCCGAGATCGGTCGTTACGCCATGTCGCGCCGTCGTAAGCGCCAGTGCGGCAAACATTCGCTATTTGTCGCGGCCGTCGACGATGGTATTCTCGAACACGACGACCGAACGGGCATTGATGCGACAGTGCGCCTCGACCATCGGCCTTTGTTCGCTTCGCGGAACGATGTCTTCCGGAGATGGCAGGGAAGTATCCACCGACCGGTTCCAGACCCTGCCCTCGATCTCGGGCAAGGCTGCCGTGTGTTGGTTTTCCGACATGTTGATGACGATATGCACGTCAGGCTCGTTCGGATCGAGCGCGCCGACGGTAAAGGCGATAAGCTGGGAATCGTGGTCGTGCCAATTCGGCGTTTCTCCGGGTTTGAGTCCGCTCCAGGTGATATCGGCGATGTCTCGGTTCTTGATTTGTTTACCGGTGAAAAAATGCCTCCGCATCAGCGCGGTATGCCTTTTGCGCAGCCGGATCATCAGCTTCACGAAACGCACCATGTCGGCATTTTGTTCCGCCTTATTCCAGTTCAGCCAAGTCAACTCGTTATCTTGGCAATAACAGTTATTGTTGCCTTGCTGGCTGTGCAGGAATTCGTCGCCGGCAAGCAGCATCGGTACCCCCTGGCTGAGCAATAAAATGGCGAAGACGTTTTTCATTTGTTTACGCCTTAGCGCCAGGATAGCAGGGTTGTCGGTTTCCCCTTCGACGCCGCAGTTCGAGCTCAGGTTATGGTTGCAGCCGTCGCGATTATGCTCGCCGTTGGCGAGATTGTGTTTTTCCTGGTAGCTGAATAAGTCGTACAGCGTGAAGCCGTCGTGGCAGGTCACGAAGTTAATGCTGCTGATAGGCAGGCGGTGCTGTTGCTCGTATAGGTCGCTGCTGCCGCAAATGCGGGTGGCGACATCCCGGATCAAGCCCTTGTCGCCGCGGACGAACTGCCGAATCACGTCGCGGTAAATCCCGTTCCATTCGGCCCACCGGTAACCGGGGAAACAGCCGACCTGGTAAAGCCCCGTGGCATCCCAGGCTTCGGCGATCAGCTTGGTTTTGGCCAATTGCTCGGACAGCTCGATGCCCCAGACGATCGGCGGATCCTGAAGTACCGTGCCGTCTTCGCTGCGCGACAGCGCGCTGGCCAAGTCGAAGCGGAAACCGTCGACGTGCATATCCCGCACCCAGTATTCCAGACAGCTGATGATGAACCGGGAGACCAAGGGATGATTGGCATTAACGGTATTTCCGCAGCCGGTATAATCGTGAAAGATGCTCTTGTCGACTTTATCGATCAGGTAAAAACTGTTCCCGATGATGCCCTTGAAGTTGATGACCGGTCCGTCCGCGCCAGCCTCCGAGGTATGGTTGAACACCACGTCCATGATGACGCCGATTCCGGCTCTATGCAGGGCTTTGACCAAGTCGCGGAATTCCTGCTGGTGGGTGCCTTGGTCCGGTGTCGCGCAATAGCCCGGATGCGGGCTGAAAAAGCTGTGCGTGCTGTAGCCCCAATAGTTCTTCAGTCCCAGTTCGAAAGTGTGTTCCGGCACGTCTTGCTCGTCAAACGCCATGACCGGCAGCAATTCGACGTGGGTGATGCCCAGCTCCTTTAGGTACGGGATTTTCTCGATCAACCCCGCAAAGGTTCCAGGATTGCCGACGTTGGCTGACGGGTGGCGGGTATAGCCGCCGACGTGCAACTCGTAAATGATCGCTTTCTCGCTGCGGATGGCCAGCGGTTTGTCGCCTTCCCAGTCGTAGTGATCGTCGACGACCACATTGCGCATCGAACATTGGCCGTTATCGCCGGGCAGGCAGGCGGCGGTACGGTCCCAATGTTTGTCGGTGACCGCCTTGGCCCAGGGGTCGAGCAGATGTTTATCGGCATCGAAGCGCAATCCGGTGTGCCGGGTATCGCTCGGGCCGGAAATTCGCCAAGTGTACCAGGTGCCCGCGGGCAGGTGTTTGACGAACACGTGCCAGGAAAAAAAGGTGCGGTTCTTGTCTTTTTGCAGTTTGATGACTTGAAACGGTTTCTTGCAATCGACGGTTCTGAACAGCAACAGCTCCACTTCCTCGGCGTGGCGGCTGAAGATCGAAAAATTGACTCCGCCATCGTTGAGTTTGGCTCCGTGAGGGTATGGGCTTCCGGGTTTGACTTTAAAACCGACGCTCTGCATGTCTTGTTCAGAATAAAATTTAAAATACGTCATTTTACTGGAAATCCATCGTGAAATGCTTATTTTTTCAGGGAAAGTTCGTGTGCTTTACGAACCGGCGCCTGCTATTTTGTCATTTATCGATGACAATTATAAATACCTTGCATTAATGGACGCCAGCAGGTAGAGTCTTCAAGCGTTCGTAGATTGGTCGGTTTTCGTCCGGAAACCGTTACTGAGCCTTCTTCGCCAAGTGAGGTCAATACCGCCCTTGATCATTTCCAATGGGAGCAGATGCAAGAGCGCCCCGTTCTATGAGGGAGTGGTTCCACGGAGGGAGGCGTCTGGATGGCAACTAATATCGGCTATTGAGAGCCCGGTAACGGACCCCGGGTGTATGGAAACCCTAACTATCATAGCAATGCTGGAGATGGCGCTTTCTCAATCAAGACACGGTTCCCGTATCAAACTGTCTCCAGAGGAAATGTTGGACATCAGCGAACGGATCAGCCGGGACTTCTCCCCCATCTACAGCAGCCCGATTAGCCCAATCCCAATCAGACTATCAGCGAGCGAAATGCGATCGATCAGCGACGAAATCAGCCGTGATTTCGCATTGCGGCCGGAACCTGGACGGGCGACCGCGGAAATCGTGTTATTGCCGGTCGATCCCGATCATCTGCACGCCTATTGGCATTTCCAGCAGCCGCCCTCCGCCGAACAACCGCCGCGACCGATGACCCTGCGCATTTATCCCATGCCCGACCGGCAGCCGGCCGGCGAGCCGGGCTGGTTGGATCTGCCGATCGAGCCGGGCCTGACCCAGCATAAAGTCACCGTACCGCCGTCGATGTCCGCCGATTATTATTCGGCGGCGATCGGCTGGCGTCAGGACGATCAGCACTTCGCCGAAATCGCCTGTTCGGAGGCGGTCTTTATTCCCAGGAGCGCTGGCGCGGCCAGCGAACCGGAACGACGGCGCCCTGGCGAACCGCGCGTGTTACACGATTATGCTTCCGGAAGGGGAAAACGCGACCAATGAAGCAAGGGTTTCTGGCGATCGTGCTCCATGCCCACTTGCCCTACGTCAGGCATCCGGAGTACGAGCGCTTTTTCGAGGAAAACTGGCTGTTCGAGGCGTTGACGGAGTGTTACCTCCCTGTGCTCGAGATGCTCGACCGCTTGCAGGCGGATCGCGTCGACTACCGGTTGACGCTTTCCTTGTCGCCGACCTTGATAACGTTGCTGAAAGACGAGTTATTGCAGCAGCGGTATTTGGATCACCTGGAACGCCTAATCGAATTGTCCGAAAAAGAGATCGAACGCACGCGGAATCAACCCGGCTATCGCCAGTTGGCGCTTTGGTATCGGCAGTTTTTCCTCGCGACCTCGCATAGCTACCGCCACCGCTATCGCGGCGACTTGTTGGGCGCTTTCAGAAAACATCAGGCCGCCGGCAAGCTGGAATTGATTACCACCTCGGCGACGCACGGTTTCTTGCCGCTGTTGAATACCAGCCGGACGGCGGTGCGATGCCAGATCAATACCGGCATCGAGACCTTTATCGACGCTTTCGGTTTCAAACCCGACGGTTTTTGGCTACCGGAATGCGGCTATTATCCCGGACTGGAAGAGAGCCTTAAGGAAACCGGAATCGATTATTTTTTCGTCGATGCCCACGGCATACTCGATGCGTCCGATAAACCCGACAACGGTGTTTACGCACCCCTGGCGTGCGACAACGGGGTATGTGCGTTCGGCCGCGATCCGCAGTCATCGCGGCAGGTTTGGAGCGCCGAGGAAGGTTACCCGGGCGATGCCGATTATCGCGAATTTTATAGCGATATCGGTTTCGAGTTGGATGCCGATTACATCGCCCCCTATGTGCTCGAAGACGGCACCCGCATCAACACCGGGATCAAGTATCATCGGGTGGACGCGGGCGGCGAGAAACCGATTTACCGGCCGCGGGCGGCGACCGCCAGGGCGCGCCACCATGCGGCCGATTTTTTATCCAAGCGCCGGCAGCAGATCGGGCGATTGCAGGAGACCATGGAGCGGGCGCCGCTGATCGTCGCACCTTACGATGCCGAACTGTTCGGACACTGGTGGTTCGAAGGGCCGCAGTGGCTGGAACAGGTATTGCGGTTGGCGGCCGGCGGCGAATACGGGATACGCTTGCTGACGGCCAAGGAATATCTGTTCCGCTATCCGCT
Source organism: Methylococcaceae bacterium (assembly GCA_050305675.1). GTDB lineage: Bacteria > Pseudomonadota > Gammaproteobacteria > Methylococcales > Methylomonadaceae > Methylomarinum. Next base: position 610 of record JBNLFT010000135.1, on the reverse strand, counting down.
TCAGCAACAGGCGACCCCATCCGCGTCCAGTTGGGGGGAGCAGGGATATTCGTCGTATTGGGTGAACGACAGCAATGATTGGATTTACCCGCTGATTCATCGGGCGGCGGCCGATATGGAACAGTTGGCGGAGGACCTGCAGGGGCTGGCGATCACCGCGAGCCAGCGCCGGGCGTTGAATCAGGCGCTGCGTTCGTTGCTGCTGGCGCAGGCGTCGGATTGGCCCTTTATCCTGAAATCGGGTACCGACGTCGATTATGCACGCAAACGAATCACCGACCATCTGGCGCGCTTCAACTATTTGCACGATTGTATCCGCAAGAACCGGATTGACGAGCGTTACTTGACGGCGCTGGAAATCATGGACGATATTTTTCCGACCATCGATTACCGGACCTTCACCGAACGCACGTCGAAATTCGGTACCGTCCTACCGGCATTCGCGGGCCCGGCGGGGAACGCCGACTAGTCGAATCCTTCTGGCCGCGAGCGAATGTGCGTCGGTCAAAAGGAGTGTGTCGGCAGAGTGGGGGTTAACCGGAATATCCCGGCGTGCCGAAAGGTGCCCGCTGATTCGCTGCGAACGCGATGTCGTTGGGCCTGGAAAATC
>JBNLFT010000134.1:0-7471 GCA_050305675.1 Methylococcaceae bacterium | reverse complement strand
CCGCATTCGCCGTCGTGTATCGCCGTTTTCGGCAGGATCACGCGGCCTCCGTGCTGTTCGGCCCTCGCCAACGGCTCGCTCAAGTCGTCGCCGCCGTTGAAATAGACGACGGCCCCCGTCTCGCTGGGCCGGTATGGTTCGCCCAACACCAGCATACCGCTGACCACGCCCGGTTCGGCGTCGAACACCGCCATTTGCATACCGCTCATCGCTTCGTCCTTGAATTCGGCTTGCAACACGTTTCGGTAAAACGCTTTGGCACGCGGCATGTCGTCGACCGGCAGTTCGAACCATGTTGCTACATTGTTGTTCATTTGACTCTCCGTTTGCTGATTAAGGAGCGGCTATGTTAAGCGGCCCCTGCTGACAGCGTGGTGTCAGTAGTGTCGAGCACAGATGGAATTCGCCAAAACGGTGCGCATTGCAAGGCATCAAAAGCCATCCTGATGACGGCCGGATCCGACATCCGCAATGCCCTACCTAAGAAGAGCACAGGCCAACTACGCTTCTTAGCCTGAAGACAAAACCTCCGCAGAATTCGATGCGATCGCCCTGGGTCTGACCGGTTGACAACTGCGTGGGTGTTGCTCGCGATTCAGCCGCGCAGGCCCCCCTCGGCTATAATAGCCGGCGGACGTGCGATCGCGCGCATTTTTATCGGTCACCTGTGTGATCGGCGTTGGTACAACGCCCCGTCAAACGACTTCCGGCTCGATTTTTTTCGACCGATCAGTAACTTTTTGCCGGCTCGCCGGTATAAGTCCGCAAACAGAAACGGAAACTAAGCGTGGACATTCAAGCTATCTTGAGGCGCATCCGCCAGGGAGACCGCCAGGCCTTTGCGTCGCTGATCCGGAAATTTCAACACCCTTTGTTCGGCTACCTGGGCCGCATGGGACTGACTCAAAGCACGGCGGAAGACATCGCTCAGGAAACGTTTTTACGCGTTTGGCAACGGCTGGACGACTACGACCCGGCTCGCGCCGAATTTTCCACCTGGCTGTTTACAATAGCCCGCAATTTGACTCTGCACGAGCTGGACCGGGCCGCGAACAGACACGAAATTGTCGGCGGCGACGGTCCGCAAAATTTCGTAGCCGAAGAATCGCTGGCGGCGGCAGAAACCGATCAAACCCACCAACGCCAGCGACTGTGCGACGCGTTACAGGCCCTAACCGTGGAAGAGCGCAGTGCGCTGGCGCTGGTCTATTTCCGAGCTCTCGATACGGCGGACATCGCCCGGATCGAGGGTTGCGGCGTCGGTGCGATCAAAGTCCGCCAGCACCGCGCCAGACAGAAGCTGCGCCAACTCTTGGAGAACGATGATGACTGAGGATTTAGATTGCTTATTGGCATCTGACTTGCTGTCGGTACCCGACGATTTTAGCGAACGCGTGCTGCGAGAAATCGACCGCCTGCCGCAACCCCGGCCCCGCCGATCCTGGAGCGAAAGGCTCGAATGGTTGGCCGTCGCCGGCACCGCCGCGATAGCTGCCATCGAGCTTTTTTCTTTTATGTTCGGCATCTGGACGACCACCACAGTTTATTGATCTAACTTTGGAGACTATGTCATGCATACCCGGAACCATTCCCGTAAACCCTGGCTGGCGTTAACCATGTCGCTTGTACTGCCGGGATTCGGCCAACTGTATAACGGCGAGGCGAACAAGGGAGTTTGGCTGTTTTTGGCGTTCGCGTTGTTCAGCATACCGGGAATCAGCTTTATTGCGCTGTATTTGACCGGCTCCTGGATGATGCCGGCCTTGATTATGAGCCTGGTGATTACCTTGTCGATTTGGCTTTACGGCATGCTCGACGCCTGGCGCGGCGCGGGACGAAACAATGACTACCGGCCGTTCGCTTGGCAATTTAGCGGCATCTATGCGCTGATTTTTTTGTGCTGCACGCTGGCGCAATTATTTTTGATCGACTATGTCAGAAACCATCAAGTGCAGTCTTTCTACATTCCGTCGACAAGCATGGAACCCAATATCCTAAAAGGCGACGTGCTGTTCGCCGACATGCGCTACAACTGTCCGGGCTGTAAAGAGGCGGTCAAGCGCGGCGATATCGCCATTTTCGTGTATCCGAACAACCGCACTCAGAATTATATCAAGCGCGTCGTCGCTCTACCCGGCGATCGAGTACGTATCCAAGGCCATCGCCTTTGGATCAACGACCAACCCTTGACGCTGCAGGAACAACAAGATGAAGCGGGATTGCTGGTGACCGAAGTCATAGATGGCCGGCAATGGCAAGTCCGTTGGACCGATCCCCCGCAACGGACCGCGGAGCAGGAACTGACGGTGCCGCCCGGCCGTGTGTGGGTGCTGGGCGACAACCGCAGCGGCAGCCGGGATTCGCGCCAATTCGGCACGGTACCTTTATCCGACGTCGTCGGCCGGGCCAGGCAAATCTGGTTTTCCAAACAACCCGGGGCAGGCGTACGCTGGGAGCGTTGGGGCAGGATTCCGAATTGAACGTGAGTTGTACCGGGCATTCGGTTATACGCCGGTGCTGTGGCAACGACGTGATGAGATACATCGCCATAATCAGTTTACGCCTACCCGGATCAAGCGGGCGACTTCCGCGATCAACGCGACACGCGCGCTGGTCTTGCGCCAGACCAGCCCAATGGTGCGACTGGGGGCCGGAGCGCGAAAAGGCAGGTAGCGGATGCCGGTATCCCCGGCGTAGATTGCAATCTTCGGCATAAAAGTAATCCCGGTGCCGGCGCGCACCATTTGCCGCAGCGTTTCCAGACTGGTGGCGCGAAAATCCTGCTCTTCGTCGGCATCCAAGGTTCGACACACCTGCAATGCCTGTCCGCGCAGGCAATGGCCTTCGTCCAGCAGCAACAATGTCTGCCCCGCCAAGTCGCGTTGTTCGACCACTGCTTTGCCGGCCAACGGATGATCGCCGGCCACTGCGAGCATGAACTCGTCCTCGAACAGGGCCTCTGTCGATAGGAAATCCTCGTCCACCGGCAGCGCCAGCAACGCGGCATCGATTTGGCCGGCTCTGAGTTGCCGCAGCAATTGCTCGGTTTTTTCTTCGATCAATATCAGTCGGATTCGAGGCAGAGACCGTTTGATTGCCGGGACCAATTGCGGAAACAAATAAGTGGCCAGCGTCGGAAAAGCCCCGAGGCGGAAATTGCCGGCCATTGGGTCCTGAGCGGTAGCCGCGAATTCCTTGATATGTTCGACCTCCCTCATGATCCGCCGCGCGGAAGCGATAATCGGCTCGCCCAATTCGGTCGGTAACACTTTCTTATTGGTGCGTTCGAACACCTGTATACCCAGCTCGTCCTCCAACTTCTTGATTTGCGTGCTCAAGGTCGGCTGGCTGATGCAACAGCGATCGGCTGCCTGTCCGAAATTTCGCAGGTCGGCAACGGCGATCAGATAGGTTAAGTCTCGAATATTCATGTCGAAGAACCATAGCTAATATCTATCGTTATTATATAAACAATTGATTATACATTGACAATGTCGGACCGCTAGACTACTTCTGCGCTGAATAAGAAACCTTCTTGTCAAGCCGACAAATTGCAGCCACACGATGCATACCGACGGTGGCGTAAACCATGCATCAACAACCGGAGAATCCGAATGAATTCCATCGTACCCAGTGTCATATTCAAAACCCGAGTCCGCGACGAGAGCATCGGCGGCGACAATCCCTTCCGCTGGCAGGACGTTGGCAGCGGCGACATTTTCAAGGATAAGACTATCGTGATTTTCGCGTTGCCCGGCGCGTTTACCCCGACCTGCTCCAGCACCCATCTTCCCGGCTACGAAACCAGATACCGGGAAATCCTCGACCAAGGTGTCGACGAAGTGTATTGCCTTAGCGTCAACGACGCCTTCACGATGTTTCAATGGGCCAAACACCTGGGCGTGCTGCGGGTGAAAATGTTGCCGGACGGCAACGGCGATTTTACCCGCGGGATGGGCATGCTGGTCAAAAAAGAAAATCTCGGTTTCGGTTACCGCTCGTGGCGCTACTCGATGTTGGTCGAGGACGGCAAAATCGTCGAACTGTTCAGCGAGCCCGGAAAAGCCGACAACCATCCCGAAGACCCCTTCGAGGTGAGCGACGCCGATACCATGCTGGAATATCTCAAACAGCGTTGAACCTTGATGGCTTGCGGCCGGGTACTAAGCAGCCCGCTTCGAAATTTTTCGCAACGAGAGAAACGATATGACCGACTATGATTTTGATTTATTCGTCATCGGCGCCGGCTCCGGCGGTGTCCGCGCTGCCCGGACGGCCGCCGGTCTTGGAGCGAAGGTGGCGATCGCCGAACACCGGAATGTCGGCGGCACCTGCGTCAACGTCGGCTGCGTGCCGAAAAAACTGTTCGTCTATGCGTCGCAATTCGGCGGCGATTTCGCGGCCGCCCACGGCTTCGGTTGGACGGTCGGCCAAACTCAGTTCGACTGGCCTCGCTTGTTGGCCCAGAAAAACCGGGAAATCGACCGTCTGCAAGGCGTTTATCGGGACTTGCTGAATAATGCCGGAGTACAGGTCATTGAAGGCAAGGCCCGTTTGCTCGATGCGCATACCGTGGCGGTCGGCGAACAAGCGTACCGCTGCCAACGTATTCTGATCGCAACCGGAAGCCGACCTTCGGTCCCCGACATTGCAGGCCGGGAGTGGGCGCTTACGTCCGACGAAATGTTTGCGTTGCAAACGTTGCCGGAGCGGCTACTGATCGTCGGCGGCGGTTATATCGCGGTGGAATTTGCCGGCATCATGCATGGCCTCGGGGTTGAAACCACGCTGTGCTATCGCGGCGACCTGCCGTTACGCGGATTCGACGACGATATCAGGTCGTTTGCGCTGCAGGAAATGGAAAAAAAAGGCATCGACATACGCCTGAACACCCGCATCGACGGCATTGAAAAAACCGCTCAAGGCTTGCGCGCGCGTACCGACCAAAACCGGCCCCTCACCGCCGATATGGTGTTGTTTGCAACCGGCAGACAACCGAATACCGAGGATCTGGGGCTGAAAGCATTGGGCGTCGCGCTGAACGACAACGGCGCAATTCGGGTTGACGAGCGCTACCAAACCACTGTTCCTTCGCTCTATGCCGTGGGCGACGTGACCGACCGCTTCAATCTGACGCCGGTGGCAACGGCCGAAGCCACAGCGCTGGCTAACCTGTTATACTCCGGTCAAGCCACTGCGGTCGATTACGAGCATATCCCGACCGCCGTCTTCGGCCAACCGAATATCGCCAGCGTGGGATTGACGGAAAGGGAGGCGAGAAAACGCCATCGGCAGATCGATGTTTACAAATCCTCGTTTACGCCGATGAAACATGCGTTGTCCGGCCTCGGCGAAAAGACGCTGATGAAGCTGGTGGTCGAGCGCGGCAGCGGGAAAGTATTGGGTGTACACATGGTCGGAGCCGATGCCGGCGAGATCGTCCAAGGCATGGCAATCGCGCTTCGGGCAGGGGCGACGAAAGCGGTGTTCGATTCCACGATTGGCATCCATCCGACCGCGGCCGAAGAGTTTGTGAGCATGCGCCAGCCGGTGCCTGAATAAGCGAAAGTCCAAACGTTTCGACGTACGGCAAGAAATCCACAGACAAATTTTCCTGTTAGAGCATGAAAGCGTATAGTCGATTCAGCGATATTTCCACCAGCGAAAAAATCTTAAACACGGTCTTCCTGCTCACGATCGGCCTAGGCTATATCATGGCCCTGATCAACATGTACTATACCCATCAGGGACGCGACGGCAGACCCGGAATCTCGATCGAAGATATTATGATCATGTATCACGGCGCGAACAATCAAACGCGGTTGGGAACAGCGATCAACGGTATCATGGAGCCGAATCTCAAATACAAGAGCGACAAGGAAATCATCATGCGCTGGATAGCCGCCGGCGCCGAGGAAGCTTCGTACCGGACGGATGTGGCGCCGATTCTGAATCGCGATTGCATTCATTGCCACAATCCCGCCGTCAATCCATCGCTTCCGGATTTGACCCGCTACGAAGGCGTAGCGGAAGTCGCTCATTCCGGCGGGACAACGTTGCCGGCGCTGGTCCGGGTATCGCATATCCATCTGTTCGGAATCGCCTTCATCCTGTTCTTTATCGGCAAGATTTTTATACTCTGCGACATCAACATTTACGTCAAACGAGTGGCGGTCGTTATTCCTTTTGCGGCGATGTTGCTTGACGTATTGTCGTGGTTCATCACGAAAAGCAATCCGAATTTTGCGTACGTTGTGGTCCTCAGCGGCGCCTTGATGGGGGTGTCGATGGGGATTCAGATTCTGCTCAGCGTGTATCAGATGTGGTTTTATCCGAAGGCAACCAGCGTATGATCGTGCAACCCACGGATTCGACCGGCCCCGTCTCACGGCCACGTTTTCCACGGCGTCGCTAAAACATCAATCGGTAGCGTTCCAGCGATTGCCGACACCAACGAGCAGCGCCGCCGCATGGAAAGAAAGCCTAGCCCGGATATTTCACAAAGGCGGCTTTACTATTTGAAATAAGCATTTAAAACCAATGCATTAGGTTCGATATGACTCATGTTTCTTGGGTACAGTTTGTACCTGAATGGTTTTCTGAACAATCGAACTTCGAATCTTGAACAAAAATCACTCAAGCCAGAGCTGGCTATGGCATTCGTGATGTTTGTCCAACCTGCTTCGCCCGATTTTCCAGAAATTCCATTCCCTTCATGAAATATCCGGGCTAGCCCTGGCGGCATTGCGGCTTGAAGCCGGGGCGACCGCCGCCCATTAATTTTTTCTAACAACCTCGGGACAGCGCATTGGTGCCCGATAACCCCACTGCGGACGCGCGTTGGCCGACATTGCCGAAAACCGAAAAACTCCCGAACGGCGAAATTTAATCTAATCGTAATGTTCATTAATGCTTGTTTAATCGCTGTTATTTAAAGTCCCCTCCAACGCAAAATCACCTACCCGCAGCGCGGATTTCGGCCGACATGCTTTTTTCGATAAGCGATCGACCGATGCTAGGCGTTTTATCAACAGCCATTGGGAGGAATCACAATGCAGATAGGAATGGTTGGACTTGGACGAATGGGGGCCAATATGGTGCGGCGCGCGATGCGCGCCGGCCATCATTGCGTGATATACGATCTGGACGACAAGCTGGTCTCGTCATTGGAGAAGGAGGGAGCGGTAGGCGCGTCGTCGATGGCGGACTTGGTCCGCAAACTCGACGGCGGCACACGTTTCGTCTGGTTGATGCTCCCCGCGGGAGCGGTCGATCAAAGCTTGAGCGAGCTGGCGGCTCTGTTGAGCAACAACGACGTCATCATCGACGGCGGAAATTCGTATTATATCGACGACATACGCCGCGCCGCCGAATTGGCCGAACAGGGATTACGCTACCTGGACGTCGGCACCAGCGGCGGAATATGGGGGCTAGATCGGGGGTATTGTTTGATGATAGGAGGGGACGCTTC
>JBNLFT010000133.1:0-7523 GCA_050305675.1 Methylococcaceae bacterium | reverse complement strand
GTTGCGCCACAAGACGTCGCCGTCGATTTCGAGCACGGCCGACGTTCCGCCCTGGTAACTCGAAATATAGATAACGCCGTCGGCCTCCACCGGATCCACGTCGAGATCGACCAAGCGTTCGACCTCGGAGCGCCCGCTCGGAATCGCGATACTGGTCTCCCATATGTTCTTGCCGTCGCTAAGCCGCAGCGCCGTGATTTTACCGTTGGCATAGCCGGCAATGACGTTGTCCTCGACCACGATCGGCGAACTGGTGCCGCGGATACTCAGCGCCGGCACGCTGCGCTCGAACTCCCACAACAGGGCGCCGTCCTTTTCGTCCAGCGCAACCACTTTGCCGTCGATGGTACGGACGATGACTTTACCCTGGGCGACCAAAGGCACCGCAAGCACCTCGCTGGACACCTGACTGACCCACTTTTGCTCGCCGCTTTCGAGATCGAACGCCACCACTTCGGCATCGCTAGTACCCATAATCGCCGTTTCCAGACCGCTGCCGGGACCGGCCGAAAAGGCGAACGCGGTGTCCGTCTCCCACACGATATCGCCGTTGGTTACGTTTCTGGCCGCGATCACGCCGTTATGGGCGGCGCTCAGTACCTTGCCGTAGCTGACCGAGACCACCAGTTTGAGAAATTGCTCTTCCGCACCGTTTCCGGTCTTTTCACGCCATAATTGAGCGATCCCGATTTCCGGATCGTACAGCGACAACGCCGTCGGCGGTTCGGTATTATCCTCGCCGCCGAGAAAATAACTGGTCGCTCCGCCGACCAGATCCTTGCCGGCATCGAGCGCGGCGCAACCGGTCAGTATCGACAACGCCGCCCACAGCGAAAACCGGAACAGATAATCAATAATCTGATTTTTAGACATCAAGGGGAATAATTTTAACCAAACCTTTTAACCTAACCCGTCATGTCGCCATTTCCGGCACGTTAAAAGAGCACGCCTTCCCCAACCGGGAGAAGGCGATGGGATACCCGATTCAGGACTCGGGCGTGGCAACGATTTCGGGCGCCGTAATGTCGTCCAGCTTGAATTGCAGCAACGGCGAACGCTGGCCGGACCGCAAAGCGCTTTGGTAGGCCGTACGGGCCTCGCCCAACCGGCCCAAGGCGACGTACAAATCCCCCTTCAGTTCGTCGTAACTGCCGCCGAACCCTTCGGCCGCCGACGGATCGACTTCCGCGATCAATTGCAGCCCTTGTTCGTACTCGGCGGTCGCCAACATCAGTCTGACCAAGCGCACGCGGGCCACGTTTTTCAATTCATCGCTATTCGCATCCTGCACCAGTTGCCGTAACACGCTCTTTGCCGCCTCCAAGTCGCCTTGCCGGACCTTGCTCTTAGCCAGCATTAGCGCGGCAAACGACGCATAAGCGGTCGAGCCGTATTGGTCCTTGAGACGCCGGGCGATGGTGTCCACCTCTTCGTGCTTGCCGCGCTCCACATCCTGCAGCAATTGCTCGTACAACGCCGAAGCCTGGTTCTGCTTGTCCTGCTGGTAGCTCTGCCATAAATTCCAGCCGCCGAGCAAAAGCACTGCCGCGGCCAAACCGGCAAGGGTTGAGGTGCCATTTTCTTTCCACCAGCGCTTTAACGCTTCGACCTGTTGTTCTTCTGTTTCGTAAATTTCCACGGTGTTTCTCTATCGATGTACGTTACTAGAAATGCCTGCCGCAAACCGCACGGTCATGCGTCGAGCGGCCGATTCGTTTGTTCCCGCAACAATTGAATCAGCGCCGGAACGGTCACGGTCTGTTGCTCTTGTTCCAAGCGCAGCGGTTTGAGACTGACGTCGCCCCTCGCCGCCTCGTCGTCGCCGATAATGGCGGCAAAGGCAGCCCCGCTTTTGTCAGCCTTCTTGAACTGGCTCTTAAAACTTCCACCGCCGCAATTGACCAACAATTTCAATCCCGGCAGTTCGCTCCTCAGCTGTTCGGCCACGCGCATGCCGACCCGCTCGGCTTCCTCGCCTACCCGGATCATGTACACGTCGAGTTCCGGATCGGCGGAAAAATCTTCCTGCAGTTCCACCAGCGCCAGCAACCTTTCCATGCCCAGCGCGAAACCGATGGCGTGATTGTTGTTGCCGCCCAATTGTTCGATCAGGCCGTCGTAGCGGCCGCCGGCGCAAATCGTACCTTGCGCCCCGAGTTCGTCGGTAACCCATTCGAACACGGTCTTGCCGTAATAATCCAATCCCCGCACCAGCCGGGAATTCAACACATAGTCGACGCCCAGATCGTCGAGCGTCGCCCGCAACCGATCGAAGTGGCTTCGGCTGTCGTCGCCCAGGTAATCGAGCAGTTCGGGGGCGCCGGCGATCAGTTCCTGCATATCCGGGTTCTTGCTGTCCAGGATACGCAACGGATTGCTATTCAGCCGGCGCACGCTGTCTTCGTCCAAGCGATCCAGATGGTCATTGAAATAGTCCACCAGTTTGGCTCGATAGGCGGTCCGTTCCTCGAGCGTCCCCAGCGTATTCAATTGTAATTCCACCTGACCGCGGATGCCCAATTTGCGCCACAGGCGGTCGCTCAACAAGATGATTTCGGCATCGATGTCGGGGCCGGCCATGCCGTAAGTTTCGACGCCCAACTGGTAAAACTGACGGTAACGTCCTTTTTGCGGGCGCTCGTGTCGAAACATGGGCCCGCAATACCACAGTCGGTGCAGCTGATTGTGCAACAAACCATGTTCCAGGCAGGCGCGCAGGCAACCGGCGGTACCTTCCGGCCTCAGCGTCAACGAATCGCCGTTGCGGTCGTCGAAGGTATACATTTCCTTTTCGACGATGTCGGTAACTTCGCCGATCGAGCGCTTGAACAGTTCGGTTTTCTCGACAATCGGCAACCGTATTTCCCGGTAACCATAACTGTCGAGGACTTGTTTGATGATGGCTTCGACTTTTTGCCAGCGCGGGGAGTGCTCCGGGAGAATATCGTGCATCCCGCGGATCGCCTGGATTACCTGCTGTTTTTTTGCCATTTAGGTGTTATAGAAAATAGGGTCGCGTTAACGATTGATGGCGGTTCTGATTTGTTGCGCCTGCTCCGAAGCCGGGAATAAGGACAATAGCTCCTGCCGGTACTTCTCCGTCAGCTCCTGGTTACCTAACGCCCTTTCGGTCTGAAAGGCTATCCACAAGGTTTGCGGGGTGTGCTTGGCCACGCTGAGATAGCGTTCCAAAAACGCCCGGGCCGACAAATAGTTTCGTTGTTGATAGCTGATACGTTGCATTTCAACTAACGCCGGCGGGTAATCCGGCTGCAATTGCAGCGCTTTTCTGAACGCCCGCTCGGCCTGCTGTGGGTGATCCTGGCGCAACTGGCACAAACCGAGATTGGTCAACGCCAACCACCTGCGGTTATTCAGAGGCTGTTGTACGGATTGCTTCAACAAATCCGTCCCTTCGTCATGATTGCCTTGTTCGCATAAAAACCGGCCGTAGTTGTTTTTGACGGAGGGATCGTCCGGCTTCAGCGCCAGCGCTTGTTGATAATAATAGCGGGCGTTATCGAATTGTTTGATGCGCTCGTACAACACCGCCAACGCATTATCGATGTCGGCGTTTTTCGAATCGTACGCGTAGGCCAACTCCAATTTCTCCTTGGCCACGCTCAACATGCCCAAATCCAGGTAACGCGCGCCCATCTGCAGGTTAATCTGCGCCTTTTCCTGATCGCTAAGGGTATCCTTAGTGTTGCCGGACGTCGACGCGCAGCCGGCCGCCACCAGGCACAACAGGCCGGTTGCCAGTATACGATATAGGCTGTTAAGCAACACGCGGCACCCCCGCCGGCTGCAATTTCAAATGGCGCCGGCTCTTGTCCCGCACCTGCCCGACCAATTGACCGCACGCGGCATCGATGTCCTCGCCGCGGGTCTTACGGATCGTGGTCACCAATCCGGCATTGTGCAGCAGATCGCGGAAACGTAGGATTCGTTCCGCCGAGGAACATCGGTAGTCCGTTTGCGGAAACGGATTGAACGGAATCAGATTGACCTTTGACGGCACATGGCTCAACAACCTGATCAGCGATTTCGCGTCCTGGTCGGAATCGTTAATGCCGTCCAGCATCACGTATTCGAAGGTGATATGTTTCCTGGGCCCTTGTTTCGCGTATTCGCGGCAGGCCGCCATCAACTCGCGCAACGGATATTTCTGGTTAATCGGCACCAACACGTCGCGCAACTCGTCGTTGGCGGCATGTAACGAGACCGCCATGCTGACGTCGCAAGCTTCGTGAAGTCGGCGCATGGCCGGGACCACGCCCGAGGTGCTGACGGTCACCCGGCGTTTCGACAGACCGTAGCAAAAATCGTCCATCATCAGGTTCATCGCGGTAACGACATGATCGAAATTCAACAGCGGCTCACCCATTCCCATCATCACGACATTGGTGATTTTGCGCTCGGGCCCCAACCGCCGCTGGGCCACATAAAGCTGGCCGATGATCTCGGCGACCGTCAAATTGCGGTTGAAACCTTGCCTGGCCGTCGAACAAAAAGTACAGGCCAACGCGCAACCGACCTGCGACGACACGCACAACGTGCCGCGCTTATCCTCGGGAATGAACACGGTTTCCACGCGATTGCCGCAGCTCATCTGCACCGCCCATTTGCAGGTGCCGTCGGATGCTTGCTGTTCGGCGACGATTTGCGGCGGTTCGATCCGGCAATGTTCCATCAGCCGGGCGCGCAAAGATTTGCTCAGGTTGGTCATCCGCTCGAAATCGTCGACGCCTTCCTGATAAATCCATTTCAGCAACTGGGTTGCCCGAAACGGTTTTTCGCCCATCTCGACAAAAAAGGCTTGCAGCCCCTTTCTGTCGAAATCGAGCAAATTGATTTGTTCCGAATTAACGGATGCGTTCGCAGATGTCATTGTCCGAAAAAAAGAAAGCGATTTCTTCTTTGGCGGTTTCCGGTGCGTCGGAACCGTGTACCGCGTTCTCGTCGATGCTTTCCGCAAAATCCGCGCGGATCGTACCGGGAGCCGCTTCCTTGGGGTTGGTGGCGCCCATCAGTTCGCGATTTTTCAACACCGCGTTATCGCCTTCCAACACTTGCACCACGACGGGACCGGAGATCATGAAAGAAACCAAATCATTGAAAAACGGACGCTCTTTATGCACCGCGTAAAAACCTTCCGCTTGTTCCTTGGTCAGCTGCACCATCTTCGAAGCAACGACTCGCAGGCCGTTTTTTTCGAAACGGCTGACAATTTCACCAATCACGTTTTTGGCGACTGCATCAGGTTTAATAATCGAGAACGTACGTTCAATTGCCATTTTGTTCAAACTCCAGTTTGCTTTAATAAAGTAAAAAATAATCGGCCATTATAGCGAATACTCGCCTCGAACCCTATATTTTTTGCCGCCGCGGAAACCGCCTTGGCGACCGCCCGTTACGGCATGCCGTCGATATCGAGCCCTTCCTTTTCCGGAATCATCAGGTCTTCCTTGCTGATGCCCAACGCCAATACCACCGGGCTTGCGACATAGATCGACGAATAGGTGCCGATGCCGATACCGACCAACAACGCCAGCGCGAAATTGTGAATAATCTCGCCGCCCAATGCGGCCAGCGCGATCAGCACCAACGCCGTGGTCAACGAAGTCATCAGGGTTCGGCTCAAGGTTTGGTTCAGCGACATGTTCATGATGATCTCCGGCTCCCCTTTCCGCATCTTGCGGAAATTTTCCCGAATCCGGTCGTAAACCACGATGGTGTCGTTCAGGGAATAACCGATCACCGCCAATACCGCGGCCAGTACGGTCAGATCGAATTCCATGCCGAATACCGAAAACACGCCCAAGGTGATGATGACGTCGTGTATCAGGGCAGCGACCGAGCCCAACGAAAACTTGTATTCGAAACGCCAAGCGACATAAGCCAGAATACCGAACATCGAATACAGCAACGCCAATCCCCCGTCCTCGGTCAGTTCGTCTCCCACCTGCGGCCCGACAAACTCGACCCGCCGCAATTCGGCGGGTTCCGCGCTGTTTTTGTTGATCGATTCCAGCACTTTCGAACTCAGCTCGGCGCTGCTCAGGCTTTCATCCGGCTTGATCCGGATCAGCACATCCCGGGCAGTGCCGAAATTCTGCACCGTCGCGTCGCCGAAACCGGCCTCGTCCAACGACGAACGCAACACCGACAAGTCGGGCGCCTGCTGGTAACCGACCTCGACCAACGTACCGCCGGTAAAGTCTATTCCCAGTTTAAGGCCGTTCGCGATCAACGAGACGAGCGATACCGCGATCAGCAGCGAAGAGAAAGCCAGCGCCAGTTTCCGCTTGCCTAAAAAATCGATTTCTTGGTTTAACATGTTTTTTCCCAAATGTCTTAGCTGATGGTCGATACGCTCAAATCGGCAACTTCTCGATTCGGCGATTGCCGTATATCCAATTGACCAGCATCCTGGTTCCCATGATCGCGGTAAACATCGACGTCAAGATACCGATCGACAGCGTCACGGCAAACCCTTTGACCGGACCGGTACCAAAGCCGAACAACACCAGCGCGACCAGCAAGGTCGTGATATTGGCGTCGAGGATGGTCACGAAGGCCTTCTCGTAGCCGGTAAAGATGCTCGCTTGAGGCGTATTCCCCAAACGGATTTCCTCCTTGATCCTCTCGAAGATCAAGACGTTGGCATCGACCGCCATACCGACCGTCAACACGATACCGGCGATGCCCGGCAATGTCAGCGTCGCCTGCAACAGCGACAACAACGCGACGATCAACACCAGGTTAAAGGCCAACGCGACATTGGCCACCAAGCCGAAAACCTTGTAATAAACGCCCATGAATACCAATACCAGCAACAAGCCGACGACCACCGACAACAAACCGCGGTCGATATTGTCCTGGCCCAAGCTGGGGCCGACGGTCCGTTCCTCGACGATGTCGACCGGTGCCGCCAGCGCCCCCGCCCTCAGCAACAACGCCAGATTGCGGGCTTCCTGAGTGCTATCCAGGCCGGTAGTCTGGAAACGCTTGCTGAACGCATCGCGGATGGTCGCGACGCTGATGACTTTTTCGACTTTTTCCTTATGGCGGACTTTTTCGCCGTTGACGGTGCGAGTTTCGCTCTTATATTCGATAAACACGACCGCCATCGGTTTACCGATATTGGCCTGGGTCAGTTTGCCCATTTTTTTCGCACCGATACCGTTCAACGTGATGAAAACGGACGGCGAACCGTCCTGATCCAGTCCGGAAGAGGCGTCGACGATTTGGTCGCCGGTGACGATCACGCTGCGCTTGAGCAGGATCGGCTTGCCGTCTTTTTCATAGTACAGCCGGCTGCCGACCGGTACCCGGCCTTCGACCGCCTTCTCCACGTCGTGCTCGACATCGACCAAGCGGTATTCCAAGGTCGCCGTGGTGCCCAGAATTTCCTTGGCCCGAGTGGTATCCTGCACGCCCGGCAATTGCACGACGATGCGGTTGTCGCCCTGCTGTTGAATGACCGGTTCGGCAACCCCGATTTCGTTGACCCGATTGCG
>JBNLFT010000132.1:0-7575 GCA_050305675.1 Methylococcaceae bacterium | reverse complement strand
CATTCGTGATATTTGTCCAACCTTCTTCGCCCGATTCTCCAGAAATTCCATTCCCTTCATGAAATATCCGGGCTAGGTTTACCTCCCCTCCTGACGCAATCGCTCAAGCTCAAAAAAACGCTCGCTGACTAACCTGACGGACAAATCAAGAGACACCTCGTGTCCCAGCTGTGCGGCCAAATGCCGCTCGAATAACCCCAACATTCGCGGATCCGGAATTTGCGCGGTAATCAGATCGGCACTGACGACAAAGGGGTCGCCCAATCTAACCTTGATGTTTCGCAATCGTTGCCGATGCCCGCCCAACCGATACTCCTGGCTGAGCAATTGCTGCTTGAGTTTGGCCACCTGCTGCATGTTGACGAAAGACAGCGACAGCGGCACCGACACGGCGGCGACCAGCGCCAAGGCTATCATTATGCCCTTCTTGGCGCGCGAGAACGGCGCAAATCCGATCACCATGAACGTCAGGCCGGCAGCGAGAATGATGCCGGTCAAGTTGGTTACAAACAACAGCATCGCGCCGTAAAACACCGTTAACTGCTGCCAACCCAGGCCGATGCCGGAGACGCACAACGGCGGCACCAGTGCCACCGCGATCGCGACTCCGGGCAGGCTCTTGGCGATATTTTCCCTGGCATGCGCGAAGGCGCCGGCCACGCCGGAGAGCACCGCGACCAGCAAATCCAAGGTCGACGGATGCAAACGCCCCTCGATTTCGCCGCTGACTTCGTGGAACGGCAACGCGGCCGCCATCAGCGCGGACAACGACATCGCGATGGCGATGCCCACGCCCAACGTTTTAAACGAACGCCGGCTCAATTCCGCATCGGAGCGCAGCAAACCCATGGCCAACGATATAATCGGCGCCATCAGCGGTGCCAGCACCATGGCCCCGATAACCACCGACGGACTGTTCAGAAACAAGCCCAACGACGCCAGCAGGGCGCTCAACACCATAAGTAAAACGAAAGAATTGGTGGTGCTGGCGTTCTCTTTCAGGGTCAGAAACAGGTCCTTGAAATCCGCTTCCAGAGCATGGGTAAAAAACGGCAACGTCTTGCCCAGATACCTGATGCGCTCATCCTGTTGCGGCAGTTGATCGCAGTTGACGTTCTCCCGGTCGTCGCCGAAGGTCTGGCGATCGCGAAATCCGGCACCGGCGTTGACCCGAAGACCCTCGTCGAGCGTCGTGATGCACAATTCCCTCGTAGTCAATGCGTTGTCGTTGACCAGAAAATGGGTATCGACCGGCGATTTGATCGTCAACGTTTCGCTGCGGATGTAACCGACCTGCGGCGGCAAACGATTGGCGAGCGACGCCAGCATGGCGGCAGACGACTGTTGCAAATAGGACACCACCGACTGCGGCGCGAACAACGCCACCGAAATACGGCGGTCGCGCAGCGACACGGTTTCGCGGAACAACTGAACCAGCGCGCCGCTGCCATGGTAGTCCAGCAATACCATACCGGTCAGCGCCGTGTTCACGGTCTTGCCTTTGGCCGTGATCAGGGTGACCGGATGCGGCGTCAGCGCGAACGCGTGGAGAAAGCGTTTGCTTTTAAAAACCAGCTTATCGAATCCCCGGTACTCGCGGCTGTCGCCGATGAACTCGGCCATCGTGGTCTGATTTTCAAGATTGACGCCGTTGGTAACGATTTCGCCATTGCAGACGATGACGTCGATCAACAGCGGTTGGTCTTCCAGCGCAATCTTCAGGCAGGCGTCAAAATCGCGGGGTAGATCCAGATTTTTAAAAAACTGGCTAGGCCGATCGCCGTCTATCGGCAAAAAACCCAGCGCCAATCGTTTTCGCGCGGCGACCGCCAGCAGTTGCGGATAATCGTACTGTTCGACCCATAGCACTGCATGGTTGGAGCCGTCACCGGCCGGCAATGTGCCGACATCTCCCAGCTTGACCGGGCTGAAGCGAATGCCGGCTTCCCTGGCCAGAGGATGCCGGGTGACCCGCTCCAGTAGCGGTTCCACTTTGGGTGAATAAACCAAATAAACTTTTCTGCTCATAATGTTCGCCGGAAATCGGGCTCCGTTCCAAATAAAACACCCTCTGTTGACGGTCGGGCAAATCGCCGCCGGCTGCGACCCGCTCGGGGCAACAGCGCGGGATTCAGCGGCCGCCCTAATCGCCCAAATAGCGGGTCAGGGTCTGCTGCCACGCGTCGCTGCGGACGTGGGTCAGTAAAGACTTGTTGATCGGTTCCCGCAAACGGCTGCCGGCGGTCAGGCCGAAGGCGTAATCCTGTCGCTCGAAACTGCCCGGCAGCACGTTGACCCGCCCCCCCGCCTCGGTTTTTGCCAGATAGCGCAAGATCGGCTGATCATAAACCACCGCATTCACCTTACCCTCCGCCAACGCCATGACCGCGGCACCCGGACTGTCGTAAGCCACCTGTCGCAATTTGCTTTTTTTTGCGAACTGAGCGCCGGTCGAACCGTTCACGGTGCCCAGCAGATTGCCCGGCAGGTCTTGCGGGCCCTGAATCCTGCCCTGGATTTGCTGCACCGTAAATACCGATGCGATGGTCGCCGTGAAACCCGAAATAGTGATCACGCTGGCAAACATCCAGATTATCGCCAGCAACCTCCCCCCGGCACTGACCGGCGCCTTGTCGCCGTAACCGACCGTAGTCATCGTCACCGCCGACCACCAAAATCCGGAACCCAGCCCGCGGACCGCCGAGCCGCCGAACTGCTGCGGATTGGCTTTACGCTCCAGCAACCAGATCAACACCGCGATAACCGCCAATACCAAACCCAGGGCCAATAGCGCATGCACGAACTGCAACGAGAAGAGCGCCTTCAGCACATTGCCCAGAGTCCCGCCCTGGTCGGCGTTGACGGCAATCCCGAGCCCGGAACTGTAGAACGGATGGGTAAAATCCATATGAGTCTCGCGCTCGGCGGTTACCGTGATCGCCGCCACCGCGACATCGATCCGCTTCGTTTCCAGCCCTTTCAGCAGTTCCGGCAACGCCATTTCGCGAATTTCGTAATCCAACTGTTGGTCGGCCGCTATCCGTTCCCAAAGTTCCATGCTGAGCCCCGACAACGAGCCGTCGGCATTGCGCACGACGAACGGCGGCGCCACCCTGACGCCGACTTGCAGCGGTTTGCCCGCCTGCGCCGCAGGGGTAGTCGAGAGCATCGCAAACAGCATACAGAGCCAAGACAGCACGGCTAAATTTCGCCTTAAGAGATTATTGTGCGTAGTCATATCTTTCTCGGAATAAAATGATAGAGTGACGGTTCCGGCGAACGAGCACCGCCAGAAACTTTATCAACCTCACCGGGTCACCTGTAACGACAGGGAATCTCACTTCACCGCAACGCCTTTGCCATGACGGAAACGGAACAAACAGCTATCGAAACCCAGGAACCGACGCTGCAGCAGGTTTTTATCCTACTGGAACAACAGAATTTTGACCAATTGCGGACGTTATTGACCGACCTGCATCCTGGGCAATCGGCCGTGTTGCTGGAAGCCATGCCCCCGGGCGAACGCAAACAGTTGTGGGAACTCGTGCCGGAAGCGATGAATGCCGATATTCTGACCTTCCTGCACGACGAGGTGCGCAACAGCCTGATCGCGAAAATGCCGACAGCGGAACTGGTTGCGGCCGCCGAACAGATGGAAGTCAACGATCTGGCATATATTATCGAAGACTTGCCGGAACCGGTCAGGCAAAGCCTGGAACAACAGCTGCCGGTCGACATCCTGGAGCACCTGGAAAACACCTTATCTTTCGAGGAAGGCACCGCTGGCAGGCTGATGAGCCCGGACGTGATTACCGTGCGCAGCGACGTCTCGCTCGGCGCGGTAAAACGTTATCTGCACCTGCACGAAGACTTGCCGGATTACACCGACGGCCTGATGGTGGTGGATCGCGACGGAATCTATCAAGGCAAATTGCTGTTGAACAAGATTTTGACCGGCGACGACGAGATCCGGGTCGGGGAAGTCATGAACAGCCAGCACAACCCGATCCTGGCAACGGCGAGCGAACACGACATCGCGCTTTTTTTCGAACATTCTCATTTCGTCTCGGCAGCCGTGGTCGACGAAAACAACCGCCTGCTCGGGCGCATCACGATGGATTACGTGGTCGCGATACTACGGGCGGAAGCGGACCATGCACTGATGGGACGCGCCGGTCTCGACGAAGAGACCGATCTGTTCGCGCCCGTCTTCAATAGCGCCAAACGCCGTACCGTGTGGCTCGCGATCAATCTGCTCACCGCTTTGTTAGCCGCCTGGGTCATCGGCCTGTATGCCGACACGCTGGAAAAAATCGTCGCCTTGGCCGTACTGATGCCGATCGTCGCCAGCATGGGCGGAATCGCCGGCAGTCAAACCCTGACCTTGACCATCAGAGGCCTGGCCCTGGAACAGATCGGCAGCGGTAACAGCGCATGGCTGGCGCGCAAGGAGGTGCTGATCGGCGTCATCAACGGCCTGCTGTGGGCCGTGGTCGTCGCCGGCGTTGCCTGGTTGTGGTTCGGCAACGGCGGAATCAGCCTGGTCATCGCCGCCGCCATCGTCATCAACCTGGTGGCTGCAGCCGCGGCCGGCATCGCCATCCCGCTGCTGTTGCAGCGGCTGCGCATAGACCCGGCGTTGTCGGGGGCGGTCGTCCTGACCACGGTCACCGATGTGATCGGCTTCATGAGCTTTTTGGGTCTAGCCACACAATTCCTCATTTAGCGGGCGCTATGGGCAAGCTGGTTAACGTCGCACTGCTGGGTTTGCTGCTGAACGCCCCGGAGCTTCGGGCCGAAGAGCCCGAACTCACCATCGGCGGCTTGAACGACGACCAATTGGGCAACGTCCGTGCCTTTCTGTCGCTGCTCCAGGAAAATTGCCAATCGCCGGCCTGGAGAATCGAAAAACTGTTCGCCAAGGCCGATAGCGAAATCAAAAAGGCGTTGCGGGCATTGGGATATTACCGGCCCGAAATCAGCAAGCGACTGCATTTCACCGACGCTTGCTGGCGTGCCGAATTCGACATTAGCGCCGGCCAACCGGTCACCGTCGCCAAATTGTCGGTACGCGTGACGGGCGAGGCCGAACGGGAAGCGGCCTTCGAAAAACTGCTGCAATCCCTTCCTCTTCAAACAGGAGAGATACTGAACCACGCCAGTTATGAAAAAATCAAACAGGACCTGCAGTCCCTGGCGTTGGAATATGGCTATCTGCACCACAAGTTCAACAAAAAGTCGCTGCGAGTCGACACCGAAAGCGGACGCGCCGACATCGAACTGATTTTCGATTCCGGCCCCCGGTTTCAGTTCGGCACCCTTACGATCGACCAGGACATCCTGGAACCGGACTTTGTCCGCCGCTATCTTTACATCGAAAGCGGCCAGCCTTATTCGACCAAAATGCTGGCGAAAACCTACAACGCCCTGGCCGACAGTCAGTATTTCCGCAACGTCGAGATCAGTCCGCAGATGGAGTTGGCCGAAGACAACCGGGTGCCGGTGCAAATCGAGCTGACTCCGGCAAAAAGACACGACTACAGCGTCGGCATCGGATTCGCGACCGATATCGGCCCTCTGGGCAGTTTGGGTTACCGTAACCGCCGCATCAATCGCCGCGGCCACCACGTGTCCTTCGACCTCTCCGCATCGCCGGTGCTGTCCAGTGCCGAGGGCCAATACGTGGTCCCCTACCGCCGTTATCGCAACGATTATGTCTCGTTGGGCGTGGGCTACAAGTTGGAGCAACCGGACACCTTCGAATCCGAGGCGGCCAAGTTGTCGCTGCAACACCAGCATGTCTACGAAAACGGCTGGCAGCAGAACCTGTTTCTCGACCTCAGTTACGAAACATTCAAGATCGGCGAAGTCAGCCAAAGCACCGCATTGTTGGTGCCCGGCGGGCGCTGGCAATATACCCGCTCGAACAACGCCCTGCGCCCGACCGAGGGCTATCACATTCAGTTTTCGCTGGCGGCGGCTCCGGAAACGCTGATTTCCGACGCCAATTTCGTTCAAGCCACCGCTTACGGCAAACTGATCGGCAGCCTGCCGTGGTCGGCCCGCCTGATCGCCCGCGCCAACGTCGGCATGACATTGACCGACGACTTCGACCGCCTGCCCGCCTCGTACCGGTTTTATGCGGGCGGTACCGAAACGATACGCGGCTACGCCTATAAAGAACTGGGCCCGACCGACGATCAGGGCATCGTGATCGGCGGCAAAATGCTGACCGTGGGCAGCTTGGAATACGAACAATTCGTCAGCGAGTCGTGGGGTGTCGCCGCCTTCATCGATGCCGGCAATGCCTATGAGATCGAAAATATCACGATTAAAAGCGGTGCCGGCCTGGGCCTGCGCTGGGTTTCGCCGATCGGACCGATCCGTCTGGATTTCGCGATCCCGCTGAACGCCGCAGACTCCTCGTTTCAGTTCCATTTCGCCGCCGGCGCGCAATTATGAGCAAGGCAAGCACGGTACTGGGCCGGTTGCAACGCTTAAGCCTGATCCTCGGCAAAAGCCTCGGCGTCATACTGCTGATCTCGCTGCTGGCGACAGGCTGGCTGATTGGCACCGAAACCGGCAGCCGCTGGCTGCTGCAAACCGCGCTGCCGGCGGACGGACGGCTCACCGTCGATGCCGTCGAGGGCACGTTGCTGCACCGGCTGGAGCTGAGCCGAGTTCGTTTCCAAGACGGCGCCGACTTCAGCGTCTCGGCCGACAGAATCGAAGTTCGTTGGAACGCGGCCGCCTTGCTCCGTGGACGGCTGCATATCCAGTCGGTGCAATTGCGGGACCTCGACGTCCGGGGCCAGCCAGCGCCGGGCGAAGAGCCGCAAGGCGGCGGTACGATCCCGCGGATTCCGCTGCAAATCGACATCGATCGCTTCGACCTCGAGCGACTGCAGTGGTCCGACGGCGATTCCAGGCAAACAATCGAGCAACTAACCTTCCGGGCGACACTGAACAACGACAGGCTTAGCCTGTCGGGACTGGACTTGAGTCTGCCTCAATGGCATGTCGCCGGGAACGGCGACTTGCAATTGCAAACCGATTGGCCGCTCACGGTTTCCCTGGAATGGAGTTATCGGGAGGACGGCAGCGTGCTCGAAGGCCGATTATCGCTGGTCGGCAACACCCAGCGATACGCCGTCGAAAGCCGCGTCGAAGGAGCCGTCGAAAGCCGCCAACAAGGTTTCGTGTCGCTCGCCGGAACTCAACCGCAGTTCGATTTAAGCGGCAGTTGGCAAAAGCTGCGCTGGCCGTTAAGCGGTTCGCTCCGGATCGGCAGCCGGCGGGGCGAATTCAGGATTGCAGGCACGCCGCAACAATACCGAAGCGAATTAAATGCCGAGCTCGCCGCCCCCGGCCAACCCGATGTCAGTGCCGTTTTTTCGGGCCATGGCGGGCTCGATAGTATCGCCGTCGAACGCCTGCTGCTAAAACCCGCCCAAGGTCAACTCGAACTGAGCGGTTTTCTTTCCTGGGCCGAAGCGCTGACCTTCGATCTCGCCTTAAACGCGCAGCGTCTCAATCCGGCCGACTTCGGCACCGGGGTTCCCGGGCGAATGGACA
>JBNLFT010000131.1:0-7620 GCA_050305675.1 Methylococcaceae bacterium | reverse complement strand
CGGTCTGGGTATCAATACGTCGGGAGTGACGGCGTATTCTCGCGACCAAAACTCTCTCGTTTCGGTTAAATAAGCTATCGGCATGCCTTGGCGGCGCTTGGCGACCAGTTCTGTGAACAGGGCGATTTGGTCCTTACCGGGTTGATGTTCGGGCCAAGCTCTCAAAAAGGAGCGGCTCTTGCTCAAGCAGTAGCAGAGTAACACTTCCGCATCCAGCGATGCGCTCTCCGATGCCGGAACTAAGCGTTCGATCGCCTCGGAAAGCAAGGCTTGGATTGACATTGGAGGTTCATCGAATTTCCCGTTTCGTTTGCGAGAAATCGATTCCGGATTAATGAGCTCAGGCATTGCCGAGCCGAGTTAATAGTTCCGCTTGATGTTCGTGGATCAGGGGTTGTATTACGTGTTCCAATCCGCCTTCCATGATTTCTTCGAGTTTGTATAAGGTCAAGTTGATACGGTGGTCGGTCAGACGGCCTTGGGGATAGTTGTAGGTGCGGATGCGTTCGGAGCGGTCGCCGCTACCGACTTGCAATCTCCGGTTTTCGGATTGTTCGGCTTGCTGTTTTTCCTGTTCTGCGGCCAGTAACCGCGCTTGCAGTACCGACATCGCGCGGGCACGGTTTTTATGCTGCGAACGCTCGTCTTGGCACTCGACGACGACTCCTGTCGGAATGTGGGTGATGCGAATCGCCGAATCCGTTCTGTTGACGTGCTGGCCGCCCGCGCCCGACGCCCTATAAGTGTCTATGCGCAAGTCGGCCGGGTTGATTTCGATTTCATCGACGCTATCGACTTCCGGCATGATCGCAACGGTACAGGCCGAGGTATGTACGCGGCCCTGCGATTCGGTTTCCGGAACCCGTTGCACGCGGTGGGCGCCGGATTCGAACTTAAGCTGGGAATACACGTTTTGGCCGCTGACGCGCATAATGATCTCTTTGTAACCGCCGTGTTCGCCCCGATTTTCGCTGATAATCTCGGTTTGCCAGCCATGTTTTTCGGCATAGCGCTGGTACATCTTGGCCAGATCGCCGGAGAAAATTGCCGCCTCGTCGCCGCCGGTGCCGGCGCGAATCTCCAGAAAAATATTGCGATTGTCGTTGGGNTCCTTCGGCAATAGCAGGATTTGCAACTCGCGTTCCAGCGCCTCCCGCTGCGTTTCGGCCAGTTCGAGTTCCTCCTTGGCCATCTCCCGCAATTCGGGGTCGGCGTCCTTGGCCATTTCCCTGGCCGAGAGCAAGTTGTCCTCGTTACTCCGGTATTGTTTGTAACAGGCGACCAGCGGGTTCAGTTGGGCGTATTCTTGGCTTAGCGTGCGGAATTTGTTTTGGTTTGCTTGAATTTCCGGTTGCGACAGCAACGCCGCGATTTCCTCGAAACGTTCGCCAAGATTATTTAGTTTTTGTTGGATAGAGGGTTTCATCTAAGGTCTTACAGTTTGAACAGTTCCCGGGCGGCGGCGATCAAGTCCGGACTTTCGTTGGCGCCGGCTTCGCGCAGTTGCGCGCTCGGGGTATGAATCAGTTTATTGGTCAGGGTGTGCGCCAGTCTGGTCAGTACCTCTTCCGGCGTATTGCCGTTGCGTAACTGGGAGAGCGCTTTTTGCAATACCTCGTCGCGCGCAAATTCGGCTTGTTGACGGTAGTCGCGGATGGTCGACTGGGCGCCTTGCGAGCGCATCCAGGCCAAGAAATGTTCGACCTCGGTATCGATGATTTCTTCCGCCTGCTCGGCCGCCCGCCGCCGCGAATCCATATTTTCGTTGATGGTGTTTTTTAAATCGTCGACGGTATAAAGAAAAACGTCCCGCAATTGTTCGACTTCGGCCTCGATGTCCCGGGGGACCGCTAGATCGACCATGAACATCGGTTTGTGCTTGCGCTTTTTGATCGCGCTTTCGACGCGGCCTTTACCCAAAATCGGCAATTGGCTGGCGGTCGAGGAAACAACGATGTCGGCTTCGGCCAAATGGGAGGGCAGTTCCGACAGCGAGATCGCATAACCGTCGAACTGGCTGGCCAGCGCATGAGCCTTGTCGAAGGTGCGGTTGGCGATGACGATGCGGCCGATTCCATGCTGGTGCAGATGGCGGGCGGTCAGTTCGATCGTTTCTCCGGCACCGATCAACAGCGCCGTTTGCTCACTGAGTTTGTCGAATATTTGTTGCGCCAGCTGGACGGCGGCGAAGGCGACGGAAACCGGACTGGATCCGATCGCGGTGTCGGTGCGGACCTTTTTTGCCGCGGAAAAGGTATGTTGAAACAGTTTGCTCAGGTTTTTCCCCAAGGTTCCTGCATCGTAGGCCGCCTGATAGGCGTTTTTCATTTGCCCGAGGATCTGCGGTTCTCCGAGCACCATGGAGTCGAGACCGCAGGCAACCCGAAACATGTGGCGGACCGACTGACCATCCCTATGGGCGTACAGATAGGGCAGGAAGCCGTCAGGCTCTATGTTTTTGTGGCTGGCGATCCAGTCGATCAGGCTCGCCTGATTGTCCGAGTCCGAATAGTAGTAAAATTCGGTGCGGTTGCAGGTCGATAAAATAGCCGCTTCCGATATTTCCTGCAGTTTGCGCAGGCTGTGCAGCGCGCTAGCCAAAATTTCAGCAGGGAAGGCCAAACGTTCGCGGATTGCGACCGGCGCCGTATTGTAATTTATCCCTACAGCAAGAAATGTCATCGAGCCTAAAACAACCGTATAATAAAAACCGCATATTCTAAGGAATATAGGTTGTTTATCCAAATGGAATCAATCACCAGTCTGAAACAAACCGTTTTTCTGCTACTCTATAGCAGTTATATTTCAATACCGAATGGTCTGTATCGATGAAAAAATGGACAGAAATACTATTGGTCTGCGCGTTGGTGACGGGCTGCGCCGGGACTCCGGACAAGCAACTTGACCGGGAAGCTCAGGCGGACGTCGATAAAGAACCCCCGTCAACGGAAGCGAAAGTTCGCGAAACATCGATAGAGCCCAAGGTCCTGTATTTGCTGATGGCCGCCGAATTGGCCGGACAGCGAAACCAGTACGACGTGGCGTTGGACGGCTACTTGCAGGCGGCGAAACTGGTGGACGATCCGCGGATTGCCGAGCGGGCCGCGAAAATCGGTTTGTTTTTGAAGGACGGCCGACGGACTGCGGAAGCGGTTGATTTGTGGTTGGAGCGGGAGCCGGATAATCTGACCGCCAGAAAATTGGCCGTGTTGTCGACCATGCAGATGGGAGACAAGGAAAAGGCATTGGATAATCTCAACGCCGTGTTGCGGCTCGATCCGGCGGGCTTCGAGGCGACATTGCTGGAAATGATCAAATTGTTGAGCAAAAACGGCAAGGAGGCTTTCGTTTACGATGTGCTGGAGGAGTTGGCGGTCCAGCATCCCGGTCAGGCCAGCATTTTCTTTGCACAGGCCTTGTTGGCGTCGCATATGCGGCAGAACGAGGTGGCCCTTGAGAAAAACGCCGAGGCATTGAGTATTCAGCCGGATTGGAATAAGGCTCTGATTTTGCAGGCGCAGTTATCCGGGCGAGCCGGCGATCTTGTGGCGGCTCGGGAATACTTGGAGAGAGCATTACAGCAATCGCCGGACGACGAACAGATCAGGAAGATGTTGGCTCAGGTCTTGGTGGACAGCGACGCATACGATGAAGCGGTCGAATTGTACCAAGAAGTGCTGGACGACAAGCCCGACGACGGCGAGAGTCGCTTCGCTATTGCCCTGATTTATTTGCAGCAGAAGAAATACGGACAAGCCGAGAAATATTTGCTGGAGCTGGTAAACGACCCGGCCTGGCAAATGCAGGCCAGTTTGTACATGGGGCGCATCGAATATAACCGCGATCATTACGCAAAGGCGTTGGATTGGTTCGACAAGGTGACCCAAGGTCCTTTGGTTTTCGATGCCCAGATGTCGGCCGTTTCGCTGTTGCTGGGTCAGAAAAGGTTTAACGATGCGGCCGAGCGCATTGCCGTCATGGAGAGGGAGCATCCAAGACAGAGATTGCGGATCTTGTTGGTTAAGGCTGAGATGTATAACGAGATCGGGGAGCATTCCAAGGCCTTCGACCTTCTGAGCGATGCCTTGCAAGATCATCCCAACGACAGGGATCTGCTCTATACCCGCGCCTTGGTTGCGGAGCGCATGGATCGATTGGATGTGTTGGAAGGCGATTTGTTGAAGATTTTGGCGAAGAATCCGGATGATGCGGGGGCTCTTAACGCATTGGGTTACACCCTGGTGGATCGGACCGACCGCTACCGGGAGGCCGAGGTCTATTTGCACAAGGCTCTGCAATTGCAGCCTGATGAGGCGGTGATCATCGACAGTTACGGCTGGTTACAATACAAGCTGGGCGACCATGCCGAGGCGCTGAAATTATTGCAGCGGGCCTACGACAAACAGCCCGAAAACGAAATCACGGCTCATTTGGCCGAGTTGCTGTGGGTGACCGGGGAGCAAAAAAAGGCGCGGCGCCTGATCGACAACGCACTAAAAAAATCGCCGGACGACCGCTACTTGTTGGAGTTTAAAAGGCGCTTCCTGCAGCCGGCCGAATGAAGTCCGGATCGCTGTGCCTGATTTTTATGGTTGGGCTACTGGTTGGCTGCGCCGGCCGGCCGGTGCGGCCGCCGGCCGTTTACCAGCTTCAGCAGATGCGCCATTGGTACGACCAGTCGCGTTGGCGGTTCGAGGGCCGGCTCGCGGTTGCCGCCGAACATGATTCGTTTTCCGGAAGCATCGATTGGCGGCATGAGCCGGGGAGCGATGCGATCGAAATGGCCGGGCCGTTGGGGCAAGGCCGGGTGTTGCTGATGGTGGCCGACGGGCAGGTGACAATCGACGACGGCGAGCAGGTTCGATTCTTCCGGGACCAGGCCGAAACATTAATTCGGGAGCAATTGGGTGTCGCCGTTCCGCTACATGCTTTGCGTTTTTGGTTGCTGGGCCTGGTTGAGCCGGGGGTTGATTATCGGCAAACCGAACTGGGTTTTATGCAGCATGGGTGGCAGGTGACGTATCGTGAGTTGCAACCGATCAACGGCGATTGGTTGCCGCGCAAACTGGCAATCGAAAACAGCGGGAACAAGTTGAAATTAATCATAGATCGTTGGGAATTAATGTGACAGCAATGCAGGATCAGCTGGGTTTGTGGGACGAAAAATGGCCGGCGCCGGCCAAATTAAACCTGATGCTAAGGATAACCGGCCGCCGAGCGGACGGTTATCATCTGCTGCAAACGGTTTTTCAGATGTTGGATTTGTGCGACTGGTTGACTTTTCGCCCGTTGGAAGAGGACAAGGTTTGTTTGTCGCAAACGATTCCGGGGGTTGCCGAAGACCAGGATTTGATCGTCCGTGCTGCGAAAGCGTTGAAAGAGGCCACCGGCTGCCGCCGCGGCGTTTGTGCGGACGTGGAAAAAAACCTGCCGATGGGTGGCGGTCTGGGCGGCGGTAGCTCCGATGCGGCGACGACGTTAGTGGTCTTGAATAGATTATGGGGGCTCGGGCTGACGGTCGACGAGCTGATGGCTTTGGGATTGCGGTTAGGCGCCGACGTTCCGGTCTTCGTTTTCGGCCGCGCTGCCTGGGGTGAAGGCGTTGGCGAGGAGCTGAGGGAGATTACGCTGCAGGAACAATGGGTTGTTATAATAAAGCCGGACGTGCATGTCGATACCGGTAAGATTTTTAATCACAATGATTTGACAAGGGACAGCGAATCAATCACAATAGCGGACTTTCTTGCGGGAGATAGGGAAAACGACTGTCTTTCCGTCGTTCGCAAGCTATATCGGCCTGTAGAAGATGCGCTGGCGGCTTTGTCCGGTTTCTCCGAGGCGA
The DNA here is from genome assembly GCA_050305675.1 of Methylococcaceae bacterium. Lineage (GTDB taxonomy): Bacteria > Pseudomonadota > Gammaproteobacteria > Methylococcales > Methylomonadaceae > Methylomarinum. Next base: position 1,778 of record JBNLFT010000131.1, on the reverse strand, counting down.
GGTTGACCGGGACAGGTGCCTGCGTTTTTGCGGAGTTTTCCTCGGAGCGGGAGGCGAGGCAAGCGATTGCGGAATTGCAGGGTGATTGGCGGGTTTTTCTGGCGAAAAGTCAAAATACATCTCCGCTATATCAAAAGCTTGATCAGCTTTGAGGTCGAATTCAATTTTTGGGCTGTCGCCAAGCGGTAAGGCACGGGGTTTTGATCCCCGCATACCCAGGTTCGAATCCTGGCAGCCCAGCCATTTTATCTCCATCAATCAATCTCTTTGGGAGTTACTTGAATGAGTGATGCCTCGATGATGGTATTTTCGGGTAACGCTAACAAGGCGCTTTCCGAAGGTATTGTCAGGAAGCTGAATATGCGCCTTGGGATGGCGACGGTGGCACGCTTTAGCGATGGGGAGATTTTCGTTGAGATCGAGGAGAATGTGCGGGGGAAGGATGTTTTCGTCATCCAGCCGACTTGCTCGCCAACGAATGAGAATTTGATGGAAATGTTGGTGATGATCGATGCTCTGAAGCGGGCGTCGGCGTCACGGATAACCGCGGTGATCCCGTACTACGGGTATGCCAGGCAGGATCGGCGGTCGAGATCGGCTCGGGTGCCGATCACTGCCAGGTTGGTCGCTGACATGATCGACAATGCGGGTGCGGACCGGGTGTTGACGGTCGATTTGCATGCGGACCAGATACAAGGGTTTTTCGCGATACCGGTCGATAATGTTTATGCGTCGCCCATTTTGTTGGGCGATGTCTGGCGGCAAAAATATGAGAATTTAATGGTCGTATCGCCAGACGTGGGCGGTGTGGTCAGGGCCAGAGCGTTGGCGAAGCGCTTGGACGATGCGGATTTGGCCATTATCGACAAAAGGCGGCCCCGGGCGAACGTTTCCGAAATTATGCATATTATCGGGGATGTCGAAGGGCGGACTTGCGTAATGGTCGATGATTTGGTGGATACCGCGGGGACCTTGTGTCATGCGGCGCATGCATTGAAGGCGCACGGTGCGCTGAAGGTTGTGGCCTACTGTACGCATCCGGTACTGTCGGGTTGTGCGGCGGATAACGTCAGAAATTCGGTGTTGGACGAATTGGTGGTGACCGATACCATTCCGCTGACTGACGAGTTGCAGCAGATCAGTAAAATACGGCAATTGAGCGTGGCTGAGATGCTGGCCGAGACGATCCGGCGGATAGCGGTGGGCGAGTCTGTCAGTTCGCTGTATGTTGATTGATAAATATTTGTAAAGTGGCGCTTGTGCGAGCAAGCTTTGGAGAAAAAAATGTCTAACGTATTTGAATTTGTCGCAGCAACTCGCGATATGTCAGGTAAAAGCGCAGCGAAAGCGACTCGTCGTCAGGGCAAGGTGCCTGCGGTAATGTACGGTGGCGCTGGTGCTCCTGAAATGTTGGTTCTGGATCATAACGAGGTTGTTAAGCATCTCGAGCACGAGGCGGTGTATTCGCACGTTCTGGATGTGACTGTTGACGGTAAAACGCAGAAGGCGTTGCTGAAGGATGTTCAGCGCCACCCGGCAAAACCCCAAGTTTTACATATGGATTTCATGCGGGTTGACGAAACCCATAAGGTCAAGATGCATGTTCCGTTGCATTTTATAAACGAGGAAACCTGCGTCGGAGTCAAGCTCGGCGGTGTGGTCACTCACGCGATGGTGGATGTCGAGGTGGCGTGTTTGCCTTCGGCGTTGCCCGAGTATTTAGAGGTTGATTTGGCTAAGGTCGGTTTGGGTGAGGTGCTTCACCTGTCCGACATCGT
>JBNLFT010000130.1:0-7628 GCA_050305675.1 Methylococcaceae bacterium | reverse complement strand
CGATTTGCCGCTGCCGGAAGACACCCGAGCAACGCCGCATTGCGGACATTGCGTCGCCTGCCTCGACGTTTGTCCGACTCGGGCGATCGTCGCACCTTATCAGGTCGACGCCAGGCGCTGCATCTCCTATCTCACCATCGAACTGCACGGTCCCATCCCGGAAACCTTGAGACCGCTCATCGGCAACCGCATCTACGGCTGTGACGATTGCCAACTGATCTGCCCCTGGAACCGCTTCGCCCGGCCCAGCGGGGAAAAAGATTTCAGCCCCCGCCACAATCTCGACCATGCCCATCTCATCGAACTTTTCGCTTGGGAAGAGCAAGAGTTTTTGCGGAAGACCGAAGGTTCGGCCATACGCCGAATCGGACACGAACGCTGGTTAAGAAATATCGCCGTCGCGCTCGGCAACGCGAAGACGCCGGATCGGCGGTTAATCGCCGCCCTGCAAGCACGCCAGCACCACCCGTCCGAGCTGGTCAGAGAGCATGTATGCTGGGCGATTCGTCGATTATCGCCGTGACTCCCCGACAACCCGGGCTCGGCCCGTTTCGGGTTTTCCGCTCGAACGACGCCCCTCGTCGCCGGCTAGCGTACATCAACCGAGCCGAAACCTGCGACGATCTGCAAATTCGCGATGAGGGTGCTATCCCGGATATTTCACAAAGGCGGCCTTACTATTTGAAATAAGGATTTAGAACCAATGTCTTAGGTCTGATATGACTTATGTTTATTGGGTACAGGTTGTGCCTGAATGGTTTTCTGAACAATCCGACTTCGAATCTTGAACAATATCACTCAAGCCAGAGCTGGCTATGGCATTCGTGATGTTTGTCCAATCTTCTTCGCCCGATTTTCCAGAAATTCCATTCCCTTCATGAAATATCCGGGCTAGACTTTACTTTTTTAAACATTGTTTTCCATCATGATCGTTGTAGGCATAGGCGCATCGGCCGGCGGATTAGAAGCATTGCTGCCTTTTGTGGCAAACCTATCTCCCTATATCGGGATGAGTGTCGTCGTCGTTCAACACGGCTCGTCCGATCAGTCGAGCATGCTTCCCGAATTACTCGCCAAATCGTCGGCGTTGCCGGTCCGTCTTGCGGAACACGAGATGGAACTTGAGGCCGACCATATTTATGTCGCTCCTAACAATGCCAATTTGTCGATCGAGCGCGGCCGGATTAAGCTTGCCGCCCTCCCCGCTTCCCCTTTGCCGCAATCGGCGATCGACAACTTTTTCACCCAATTGGCGCAAAGCTGTCACGAACAGGCGATCGCCATCGTCTTTTCCGGTGCGGGGAGCGACGGCGCCAACGGGTTAAAAGCAGTCAAGGCGCACGGCGGCATCACCATGGCCCAGAGCCCGGAAACCGCAAAATTCTCCAGCATGCCGAACGCGGCGATCGATTACGCGAACGTCGACTTGATCGTCACCCCGAAAGAGGCCGCCAGGAAATTGGCCGCGATCGGACCGACTCTCAAAAAAAACGATTGCGAGGGAAAACCGGCGCAGGACTCGGAGGAAGTGGTTAAGTCGTTGATAGACAGAATCTTCGACTCTTCCGGCATGGATTTCATGAACTACAAGCGCAGTACCATTCACCGGCAGATTCATCGCCGGATGGCGATTCTCGAATTGCCCGATATCTCGGATTATCTGCGATATTGCGAAAACACTCCGGATGAGTTGTCCCGCCTGGCTAACAACTTCCTGGTTTGCGTCACCTCGTTTTTTCGTGACAAGCAATCGTTCTCGGTTTTGAAAAACGCCTTGCGCACCATCATCAAGGGAAAACGTCCCGGCGACGAGATCCGCATTTGGGTCCCGGGCTGCGCGACCGGCGAAGAAGCGTACTCGATCGCGATCATGTTGCTCGAGGAGTTAGGGGCCAAGATCGATCGTTTTCGTGTGCATATCTACGGTACCGACATCAATGCCAACGCTATCCAGATAGCACGTAAAGGCGAATACGGTGAACATGCGCTAAGCGGACTTAACCGCACGCTGTTGGAAAAATATTTCCAGCCGCAGGAACGCGGATACAGCGTGAATAGAGCGTTACGCGACTTGGTCATGTTTTCGCGCCAGGATCTGATAAAGAATCCCCCGTTTATCCGCCTGGACCTGATAAGTTGCCGTAATCTATTGATTTATATGAACCAGGCACTCCAGGAACAGGTACTGAAAGTCTTTCACTATGCTTTGTTGAATAGCGGTATTTTATTTCTGGGGCAGGCCGAGTCACTATGGAATCTGAACGACGCGTTCACCCGTGTGGACAACAATAACAAGCTATTCGTCAAAAACAGCACTTTGACCATACGGCCCGATTTCCAAAATAAGAAATTCAACTATTTTCCGTTGACCAGAGACGAAGGAACCATCAACCCCATCGTCCAATCGTATAAGTTGCTGGGGCAGGATAGGCTTGTCGAGACTTATGCGCCTCCCAGCATCCTGACCACGCGCGAAGGCCGTATTCTGGAGTTCTACAACGATTGCAGCGCGTTACTCAAAATCAAGCAAGGCAAGGCCGATTTTAATCTTTTTTCACTGATTGATCCCATATTTAAGACCGAATTACGAGCATTTTGCCACCAGGCGCTGTCGACCAATACCACCGTATCCAGCCCGCCTCTGGCTTTACAAGACAACGGGCACCAGCGTTGTTACCGTTTGACGGTAACACCTGTTTATCAACAGCAGATCCACGACAATTTGTTGTTGATCTCTTTCGAGCATGTTCCGGATTTCCCGGAAGACAACCTGGCGGATAGAGAAGGCGAACCGAGGTTGACCGCCTTGGAACACGAATTGCGAATCGCGCGGGAGACCTTGGGTACGGTCACCGAAGCCCTGGAAAATTCGATGAGCGAGTGGCAATCGCTGAACGAGGAGGCGCAAACCACCAACGAAGAACTGCAGTCGACCAACGAGGAGTTGGAGACGTCGAACGAGGAATTGCAATCGATCAACGAAGAGCTGACACTGGTAAACGACGAACTATCGATAAAGACCAGGCAGCTGGGAGAGCTAACCGACGATCTGCAAAACGTTCTGGAAAGCATCGGCATCGCCGTAATCGTAATCGACGATCAAATGCAAATCACGCGTTACAACAAAATCGGCAAGCAATTTCTGAAATTCGACCCGGCAACGAATCGCGTTCCGAATATCGGTTCGCTGGAGTCATTATTCAATTGTGAAAAGTTGCTCGGTTACGTCAGGGAAGTCGTGGACAACCGTCAAAGCCTCCAATACCGGCTAAAGAAGGGTACCAATCATTTCGAATTTTCCCTCTACCCTTACCAACGCCTGATCAACCGTTCGGTCACCGGGGCCGTATTGACCATCGAGGACATTACCGAAAAATGTTCGGCAGAACAGCAGCTCCGCTTATCGGCGAGCGTCTTCGAGGCCGCCAACGAGGCAATCGTTATCACCGACGAAAACAACCGTATCATTTCCGTCAATCCCGCATTTTGCGAAATTACCGGTTACGATAAGCACGAGGTGGTGGGAAAAGATCCGAAGATATTGAATTCCGGGAAGCAGGGCGAAGAGTTCTACCGCGACCTATGGCTCAGCCTGGCCGACACGGGCCGTTGGCAGGGCCGAATCTGGAACAAGCGTAAAAACGGCGAGACCTACCCCGAATGGCTATCCATCAGCGCACTCAAAGACTCGAACGGCGCCGTCTCGAAGTACGTCGGCATTTTTTCCGACATCAGCGAAACGCTGCGAGCCCAACGCCTGATCGAACAACAGGCCAATTTCGACGCCTTGACCCAACTACCGAACCGGAATCTATTCAACGACCGCCTGCACCAGGAAATGAGCAAGGCTAATCGAGAACAAAAGTTGCTCGGTTTGATGTTTATCGACCTGGACGGTTTCAAGGACATTAACGATACCCTGGGACACTCTCAAGGCGACCTGGTATTGCAGGAAATTGCGACGCGCATGAAGCACGTTTTCCGCGAATCGGATACCTTCGCCCGCTTCGGCGGCGACGAGTTCACGGTCTTGGTTCCGGACCTGGAGTCGGAAACCGACATGATCACGCCGACCGAAAAAATACTAGACGCGATTCAGCAGCCGATTAGAGTGAACGGGCACGAACTAAACGTCACCGCCAGCATCGGCATAACCATTTTCCCCAATGACGGCCAGGAAGCGGAAACGCTGCTCAAGCACGCCGACAATGCAATGTATACGGCAAAAGCCGAAGGCCGTAATACTTACCGTTTTTTTACCCTGGAAATGCATGAAAAGGCCCAGCGGCAGCACCGTATCGCCAACGATATCAAAAATGCCGTCAAACTCGGACTGTTCACCGTTCATTACCAACCGGTCATCGATGTCGAAAACCACCGTTTGTGCGGCGCGGAAGCCCTGATACGATGGCGCCATCCGACCCGCGGTTTTATTTCCCCGGAAGAATTCATTCCGGTCGCCGAAAGCCTGAACTTGATCGCTCCGATCGGCGAATTCGTTATGGACCGGGCTTGCCGCTTCGTCGCCGCGTTGAATGAAGGCCGCGACCAACCGCTGTCTATTGCAATTAACGTTTCATCGTTACAGTTCGTCCATGACAATTGTGCCGACAAGTGGCTGCAGATGATCGACGACGCCGGAATAGGCTGCGACAACGTGGTGATCGAAATCACCGAAAGCCTGATGATGAACCATAAAGACCTTTACCTTCGGCACTTACATAAACTAAGAGCGCGCGGCATTAAAATCGCGTTGGACGATTTCGGGACCGGCTTCTCTTCGCTCAGTTATCTGAAAGCGCTGCCGGTCGACATCATCAAGATCGACCGTTCGTTCATTCGAGACGTCCTGGTCGATGCCAGCGACGCGTCGTTGGTAGAGTCGATCCTTGATATCGCCCAGAATTTTTCGCTCGACGTAATCGCCGAAGGCGTTGAAGAGGCCGGTCACGCCGATTTCCTCGAAGCCCGTCCCTGCGGCTACGCACAAGGTTATTACTACAGCAAACCGCTGCCCGAAGAGGACTTCAGGTGCTTTGCTACTGCCGCGGCAGGCCGATAATCGGGGGCGGCAAGATTCCCGTCGCAACGAAGCGAATTACGCCGGCCGGCTCAATCATTGTCCGCCGCATTTCCGACCCGAACCTTGATTTCCAGCCTATCGCCGACTTTTTCCCGTAACGCGACGATTTCGTATATTTTTTCCTTGTCCAAAATACAGTCTTTCAAGAACAGCCGGCCTTCGACGCGTATTTCTTCAACTTCCATTCCGGGCTCCAGCTTGGTCCACGAAAGTTCGACCACCGGACGTACAGTCCGTCCCTCCATCTGCGACAACACGTCCACGAAAGCATCGACGACCTGCGGGTCGTAAAAGGCGTTCTTTTTTTTCTCGATTCGGGCGATGACATCGGCCACGCTCATGGAATGGCCGGTCATCGATCCTTCGAGGTAAGAAACGTAATCCCTGACTACCGACAAAATTCGCGAACCGAACGGAATTTGCTCGGCCACCAGCCCCTGCGGATCGCCGCTGCCGTCAAAATGTTCGAACTGATGTCGAACCAACAGCGCGGCCTGCTGCAAAGGCGGCATATTCGTCAACAACGCTTCCCCTTCCAGCGCATGGCTCAAATAACGTTCTCGAACCTTACTGCTCATCGTGTAAAACGGTTGATTCAAAACACCGTCGTCTAGGCCGAGCTTTCCGATCTGCAGCAACAACCCCGCATAAAGCACATTCTTCTTGTCTTCGTCGGCCAGTCCCAAGCGATCGGCAACCTTAAACGCCACCTCGGCGATAAACTTTCCGTGCCCGCTTTTGATACCGGGCCGAATCTCGATGATCCGGGCAAACGTTTTGATGGTATCGGTATACTGTTTCTTCAAGGTCTTATGCGCACCCTCAAGCTGCTTGAACGATGCCCGCAGTTGTTCGGTACGCTGCTCCACTTTAGCTTCCAACTGGTCGTTCAGTTCCTTCAATTGCTGATTTTGCCGATTGATGATGGTGAATAAATGCTCCCGTTCCTCGAGCAGTCGCTTATGGCTTAGCGCTTTGTCCACCAAAGCTTTCAGATCTTCGTCATCCCACGGCTTTTGGCAATAACTGAAGATCTTGCCTTGATTGACTGCGGCGATGGTCGACTCCAGATCCGAGTATCCGGTCAAAAGTATGCGAATCACTTGCGGCCAACGTTCGGCAGCTCGGCTTAGAAACTGCGCGCCGTCCATTTCCGGCATGCGCATGTCGGAGATAATCAGATCGATCTCATGTGCATCGAGTACCTCAAGAGCTTCCTGCCCGCCGTTCGCCAGATGGACCTCGAAATCCTCGCCGCGAAACAGCCGCCGCAGCGCTTTTAGGATATTCGCTTCGTCGTCGACAAACAGCAGTCTGGCTGGTTGTTTTGTAGGTTTTACATTATCCATCTGTGTTATCGCGGTTGGTTAACGGCAAATAGACGCGGAATCGCGTCCCCTTCCCCACTTCCGAATCCAATTCGATTTCCCCCTGATGATCCTGAACGATTTTGTAAGTCAGCGACAACCCCAAGCCGGTACCCTCGCCCACCGGTTTAGTGGTAAAAAACGGGTCGAAAATTTTACTGCGAATTTCGTCGGGTATACCCTTGCCGGTGTCGGCCACTTCCACCCAGATCCAATCGGGCGCTTTATTTCCGGTACGAATGGTAATATCCCCGAACTCTTCGATTGCATGAGCCGCATTCACCAACAAATTCATAAACACCTGGTTGATCTGCGAACCAACGCACTCGTAAGGTGCCAGCCCGGCATATTCCTTGTGAATTTTTGCCTTGTATTTCAGTTCGTTATAAACGATATTCAAAGTTGCATCCATTCCTTTCTCGATATCGAACAAATCCCTTTTCTGGGCGTTGATACGTGAAAAATCGCGCAAATCCTGCACGATTTGCCTGGCCCGGGTCGCCCCCTCCATCGATTCGGTGACCAGATCCAGCAAATCCTGCTGCATAAAATCCAGTTCCTTATCTTTGTAAAAGCGATCGAATTCTACCGCTGCAGGATTATCGGACGGAAGCTGTTCAGCCATTCGCTTGGCCATACCTATCACTTTTTCCAAATCGCCTAAATACTGTTGCAGGGTATGCAAATTGGAATTGATATAACCGAGCGGATTATTGATTTCGTGCGCCACCCCGGCAGCCAGCTGGCCAATCGACGCCATCTTCTCGGATTGCACCAATTGCCCTTGAGCCTCTTTCAAACGGCGGTTGAGTTCAACCTGCTCATCCTTTTCCTCGGCCAGCTTTTTGTTGAATACTTGCAATTCGTGGGTGCGATCCTCCACCGCTTGCTCCAATCCCTGTTCGATCTTTTTTTGCCGCGTGATGTCGATGGCGCAGCCCATGAAACCGGCAAATTGCTTGTTCTTGCTAACTCTCGGTACAACGGTTTCCAACAGCCAGCGAACTGCGCCATCGGCAGTTTTTACCCGGTATTCCGTTTCAAGCCGATGGCGCGTCGCACAATTCTCCGCATACGCGGAGCGAACTTTTTCCCGGTCTTCGTCGTCAATCACGGCATGCCAGTTCTCGGTGAACTGTTCGCAGTTCTTACCGCAAAGTTCGCGCCACTGCTTATTG
>JBNLFT010000129.1:0-7741 GCA_050305675.1 Methylococcaceae bacterium | reverse complement strand
GATTCCATCGGCTGCAAAGACGTGGTGGACGACGGAGTGAACGGATTTTTGTGCCGCGTTCGGGATATCGACGATTTGGCGGATAAGTTAAGGCGCATTGTCCTCATGTCGCATGACGAACGTACTGCAATGGGATTGCGAAGCCGTCGGAAAATAGAAGCCGAATTCGACGAGAGAATAGTCATCGGTAAGTATCTCGATGCCATCGAAGCCGTCACCGGGTAAGTAACTATTCCAAAATACCTGCTTCTAAGCGGAGCCAGGCGGAAGTCCCTTTCCGCAGAAGTGCCAAATCTTAATCGAAAGATTTGTGGATATGCTCCAGTGCCTTATGGGCGGCCTTGGAAGCCAGTTCGCTGTGTTGTTTGTTGGCGTGGTCGATTGCTTCCTGCAGCTTGGTGACCGCCTTTTCCATGTGCATGTGCCGGTCATGGTGTTCCTGGGAAGCCATTTTGGCATGGTGCAAGGCTTCCTTGCTGTGCTCCAGAATCAGGTCCAAATGTCCTTTTTCGGCATGGCTGGCGGCAACCGCCGCATGTTCCAGGGCGTTGGCGCCGTGATGTTCGCCGGCCAGTACTTTTCCAGTCGTCAGTATGAATGAAACGGCCAACAGCGCGCTGAATAGGATGGTATTGATTTTCATGTTGGAACTCCCCTCGTTGTGTTGTTATCGGCCATTCTTGGGAATGGTATCAATGGGACTAGATCGATCGTTTATTGTTCAAATTTTGATTGGCAATGAGCGCGTAAAGGCAACAGGGCAGTAAATTTATCTACTATTACGGTACTTGTATTCTGGTGCGACTAAACTCGGATCGTGTGCGATAAATTTGCAACCAAGATCATGGAGGACGGTCCTATTTTTGTAACTGGTTGAACCAATTTCTAAGTCTCTATTATTTGAAAATCACACTACTTTTTATCGATAATAGGTTTGTGTTTGTTTGATGCGGATTTTAGGAAAACACTAAAGCTAATCATTAGTAATGGAATCAAATACTTGAGAATTTGTGCGAGTTTTTCGAAATAAAACAATACCTGGGACTTCCATTCAAAGTACGTTCCGATTGGATGGGATGCGAAAGAATTGTCCTCTCGCGAAGAGACAATATCAATAAAATCTCCCTTAATTGGTGGATATAGTTTCGTCAGCAGCTCATTGTTTTGGGCTAGTCTGTCAACGCTTAAAATGATTCCAGAGCTTTTTGGTACCACTTCCGCATCTGGGTCGAATAGGTGCCAGTCGTTATCATACCAAGCTTCCATAACTACATGTCCGTTTAGTCCAACGTGTCTGGCTCTTATGCCGTTTTGAAGAGCCAACTGAACCAAGAGATAAGACGATTGGCTACATATAAGTGACTGCCCCTTGGCCACAAAAAGGTCGGGATCCCAAATCACGCCGAGAGGAGATGCAAACTTTCCGGCCAAATAAAGTAGCCAATTTGTAAAGATGGTATGTCTTGCTCCTGCATTGTGTGTAAATCGATCAATTACTACTTCGTACAGTAGAATCATTTTTTGCTCATCATTCAGGGATCCATAATCTGGACTTCGTTTTTTCGCTTCAACTATCAGATCCGTAATGTTGTGAGTTCTACTTGCCAACTGTTCATCGAATCTTTCCCATGAGCGTGGTTTACGGTTTGCATATCCTCCTACCGACGTGAAATCGCCGATGAGTGAAAGTCCTATTAGCAATGCTCCAAACATCAGCAACGAAATTTTAATAGTTAAATTCATTAGTTCCTGCTTGCTCTTTTCGAAATCCCTTTTAGGGCTGCTCGTGGATTAAATCTCGTGGGAGGAGACGTCAACAGGCATGGTAATCAGCTGGCTAATGAAAGTCTAGAATTGCTCTTTGACAAAGTAAGAAAATCCCTAATAGAAATTAGGCAAGGGATCGTTGTCGGCTGGGAGGCGAGGTGAAATTTGCAGGATGTACAATCCAAAATTGAACCCAGTGAGGCTAGGATTTAACTTTTCAAGAATTCGTATGAATGTGGTATTGAGTTGCATTAATTTGCGCTATGCTGGGCCTTTACAGTATGCGATCATCGGGGAGGCTGACCATGGGCTGGAGAGAACGCAAGCACGAAGAGACTTACAGCGAGGACGAGATCCGACAGCGGTTGGAGCAGGAATTGCCGCACTGGTACTACGAAAAAGGTTGGATCAGACGGAAATATAAAACCAGCGGCTGGAAGTCGACGCTGATGGTGGTGAATACCGTCGGACATCTGGCCGAAGCGGCGTTTCATCATCCGGATTTGACGGTTTCCTATGCCTTCGTGATCGTCAAACTGATGAATCATGCCGCCAAGGGCGTGACGAACAAGGATTTCGAATTGGCACATAAGATAGAGGACATCGTGATGTGGCAGCCCGGGAAGGAAGGCGGCGCACTGGAGGGCACTCCCGACGATCCGCGTTTCAAGTATATAAAATACGATTGATTTGTTATTGAAATGGGGCCGTATTTTGAATCCGTCGGTTTACTGAGACGAGTGAAATCGCGAGGTTCGAGAGGCATTGGTATCAAGGTTTGGGTTAGTTGACGCGCAAGGTGAAGGTGACGGGCCCGTCGTTGGTCAACGACACTTTCATGTCGGCGCCGAAGCGACCGAATTGCGATGTCGGATAGACCGCGATCGCCCGTTCCTGGAAATAGCCGAAAAGCTGTGCGCCCAGCTGCGGGTCGGCCGCCGAGGTGAAGCTGGGGCGGTTACCCTTGTCGGTTTCGGCGGCTAGCGTGAACTGGGGAACGATCAGCAATCCGCCGTTGATGTCTCGTAAACTAAGGTTCATCTTACCGTTGTTGTCGGAGAATATGCGGTAACTGAGAATTCGTTCCAGCAACCGTTCGGCCTGCTTTTCGGTATCCGCTTTTTCGACCGCGACCAGGGCCATGATGCCTTGAGCGATCGAGCCGATCACGAAGCCGTCCACGGCAACTTTGGCTTCTGTTACGCGCTGAATGATACTGATCATATTCTGAAATTGCCTGCAGGTAACTTGTTCGAAGCGGTATTCTACCAATCTATGAAACGGATGGCAGGCTGAAACTCGTTGTTTACCCGTATGGTTCATGAAAAGAATGGAGTTTTCCAACAAACCACTCGGGCATGACCTGTAACTGGTAAACATGAGCCATATCAAACTCGAGGCCTTGGTTTTAAATGCTGATTTCAAATACCGTGGCGCATTTGTGAGTTGTCCGGTTTAATATCGAAACTGCGGTTTGAGCTCTTTGCGATGGGAATTGAGTCGATGAGAAAACATTTATGGATCGGCGTGGCGGCGGGATTTATCGCGAGTTCGGTTGCCGCCGACATCTATCGTTGGACCGATGAGAGCGGCGGTAGGCATTATTCCGACCGTCGGACCGAAAAGGCCGAGGTCGTCGCTTTCCATCCAGGTTATACGTTTTACCGGGTGAAAACGGTGTTCGACGGCGATACGATTTTGTTGGAAAACGGCCGAAAAGTCCGGCTGTTGGGTATCAACACGCCGGAAGTGGAAGGACGAAACAAGACGGCGGAGCCCGGAGGGCAGAAGGCCAAGAAGTGGCTAACGGAAAACATAGGCGGTCAAACGGTGCGCTTGGAGCCGGATGTCGAAAAGACGGATAAATACGGGCGTTTGTTGGCCCACGTTTTTACGAAATCGGGACGGTTCCTTAATCTGGAATTGGTGGAAAACGGCTTGGCGACAACCAATATCTTCCCGCCGAATTTGCGTTACGTGGAGCAATTGCTGCGGGCCGAGGCGAGCGCCGAAAAGGGCGGACTCGGACTCTGGTCGGAACCTTATTATGAGAGCCGCCCATATTCGTCGGTGCGCGACAGCCGAGGTTGGAAAAGGGTGCGCGGAACGGTCGGACGACTCAAACGAACCGCAAAGTACGCTTATTTGTATTTTTCCGATCGTTTTTCCCTAAGGATTTCGAGGTCGGATCAATCCTTATTCCCGGATCTACAGTCTTACCGCGGAAAGGCGGTGGAAGCTCGAGGGTGGTTAAGCAAGCAAAGGGACGGATATTCGATGAGGCTGCGTCATCCCGGGCAACTTAAATTTACCGAACAATAAGAAAGCGGGGGTCGACGCATAAAAAAGGGAGGCCGCAGCCTCCCTTCTTTCGGGTTAACGGGATTTATTGGTCCGTTCTTTTGTAGACCACCCGTCTGTTGAGCGCGCGCCCTTCGGCCGTGTGGTTGTCGGCGATCGGTTTGCTTTCGCCGAACCCTACCGTGGTCAAGCGTGAGCCGTCGACTCCTTGGTTGACCAATTCCTGTTTTACTGCCATGGCTCTGCGCTCGGACAGCTTCTGATTGTAAGCGGCGGCGCCTATGCTGTCGGTATGGCCTTGAATTTCCACAGTCAGGCCCGGATTCAATTTCAAGACTTTAACCGCATTGGTAAACAACGGAGCGTATTTCGATTTAATTTTTGCACTGTCGGTGTCGAAGTTTACGCCGCTGAACGCCCAGCAACCGTCCTTGTTGACCAACGCGCCCTTAGGCGTGTTCGGACATTTATCCAACGAATCGACGACGCCGTCGCCGTCGCTGTCTTTTTCGGTAGAAATTGGGGTTCCGCCGCGGAAAAAGACGTTTTCGACAAAGCTCGCCATGCCGCCGCTAGATGCGATGGCCGAGGCATTGGTGGCGAAGCCGCACCTGCCGATGTTTGCCAACTGATTTAGCACGTTTAGTCCGGGTCGGTCTTTTTCGTTACCTACCCAAACTGTGTATACGCACAGCTTGTCGCCGTGTTCCGCTTTCAATTTCTGCAGTGCCGGCACCGGAGTGGAATCGTAGTTGTTGCCGTCGCTGAACAGAATCAAGGCAATATTGCCCGGCGCTCCGGCCAGGTCGCTCTTGGCCGCGCGGAAGGCGCTGGCCGCCGGCGTTCCGCCGCTGGAACAGTCAAGGGAATCCAATGCGGCGTCGAAGGATTCGTGGGAATAGCTTTGCACGGCTTGGTTCAGCTCGGTGTAGCGCCAAGACAGGCAGGGACCGAACCCGAAACTGCGTAATCCGGAGGAAAGCGTGACGTCCGGGATGGTTTGATTCATCCGGTTCAACAAGGCTTTGGAAATGGAAAACTTGGTAGCGCCGGATAGATCCGCGTAACCCTCTCCCTGGTAGACGTCGCTCATCGACGACGACGAATCGTTGATAACAAAAAAGGTATCGGTTTTTTGGACTAACTCTCCACTCCGGACTTTGCCGTTCAAGTCTCTGGCTTGAAAGGCCGGGGAATCGTTGACCGCTTGGGTGGCGCATCCGGAAAGGACCGCACCGGCAAGGGCCGCGGCAATTAGGGTATTGTTGTTCATTATTGTTCTCCTGTGTTCCTACGAGAAGGACGGTTGTTGGCAACCGATATCCGGATTCTAGCTTAAAACATCGTTGATTTATAGTTATTTCACCTTTGATGGCTGGCGTGAAATAATAGCGGACTTTTCTGAACCTAAGATGAAGATGAGGTGAGTAATGTTCAAGGTACTACAGCGGTTGTTGTTGCTCTTTTTGTTGTCGGCCTCGATGAGCGTCATGGCGCAAAGTCAGGAGGAGATCAAGCAAATGGCGGAGAACGGCGATGCTAAAGCCCAGGCTAAATTGGCTTCAATGTATCTGTTAGGTTGGCAGGGGTTTGAACAAAACGAGGAGCTTGCCGCGCAATGGATGAAAAAAGCCGCGGATCAAGGCGTAATCGATGCCCAGGTGGTGATGGGCGCGTTGTACGACAGAGGGATGGGCGTCGCCGCCAACCGCGATACCGCGACCAAGTGGTACGAAAAAGCGGCTGCCCAAGGCCACGGTACTTCGCTGGCGATCCTGGGACGCAATGAAACCGCCAAGGGTAGCGTCAAGTTTAGTTACCAGGCCATGCGTCTGAACGCAGCGCGTTCGATCCCGCGGGAATATGCAAAAAGATTTTTGATGAGCAAATAAGTTAGATGAGTATAAAAACACGTTTTGCCCCAAGTCCTACGGGATACCTTCATGTCGGCGGCGCCAGAACCGCCCTGTTTTCTTGGTTGTATGCGCGCAAACACGGCGGCCGCTTCGTGTTGCGGATAGAGGATACCGATCTCGAACGTTCCACCCAGGAGTCGGTCAACGCCATCCTGGAAGGGATGACTTGGCTGGGATTGGAATACGACGAAGGTCCTTTTTATCAGACCCATCGTTTCGACCGCTATAAGGAAATCATCCGGCAATTGCTCGACCAAGGCGATGCATATTACTGCCGCTGCAGCAAGGAAGAGCTCGATGCGATGCGGGAACAGCAGATGGCCAGCAAAGAGAAGCCCCGTTACAACGGTAAATGCCGCGAAGCCGGACATGACGAAAGCGAAAATGCGGTCATACGCTTCAGAAACCCGGTTGACGGCGAGGTCGTCATCGACGATCTGATCAAGGGACGGATCGTCGTCGCTAACAAGGAACTCGACGATCTGATTATCGCCCGTGCCGACGGGACGCCGACCTACAACCTGACGGTGCTGGTCGACGATATGGATATGGGGATCAACTACGTGATTAGAGGTGACGACCATATCAACAATACGCCACGGCAGATCAATATTCTCAAGGCGCTCGGAGCCGAATTGCCCAAATACGCCCATGTGCCGATGATTTTGGGGGCGGACGGCGCGCGATTGTCGAAACGTCATGGCGCGGTCAGCGTGATGCAATATCGTAACGACGGCTATTTGCCGGAAGCCTTGCTCAATTATTTGGTCCGGTTGGGCTGGTCCCACGGCAACCAGGAGATTTTTTCGGTGGACGAAATGATCGAGTTGTTCGAGCTCGAGAACGTCAATGTATCGGCTTCGACATTCAATAACGAAAAACTGCTTTGGCTGAACCACCAATACGTCATGAACAGTCATCCTGCGCACGTTGCCCACCATTTGAGTTGGCACATGGGCGAATTGGGGATCGATCCGACCCGGGGACCGGAACTGATCGAAGTCGTCAAAGCGCAACGCGAACGCTGTAAAACCTTGGTCGAGATGGCGACCTCCAGCCGTTATTTCTACCAGGATTTTTCCGCCTACGACGAAAAAGCGGCGAAAAAGAATTTCAAGGCGGGCAGCGACGAAGTCTTGCAGGTATTGTTCGACAAGTTTTCCGCCGAAACGGAATGGGACGGCGAGCGACTGCATCAGCTGGTGCTGCAAACCGCCGAGCAACTGGAGCTGGGGCTCGGCAAAGTTGCTCAACCTTTGCGAGTTGCGGTGTCGGGTGCGGCGGTATCGCCCCCGATCGACGTGACGTTGGCTTTGCTGGGAAGGGAAAAAACGTTGGCCAGAATACAAAAAGCGATAGCTTTTATCAGGGGTGAAAAATGACTGGACACGGCAAGAAATGACTGTATAATGGGCGAACTCAACTGACGGGGCCATAGCTCAGCTGGGAGAGCGCAACACTGGCAGTGTTGAGGTCAGCGGTTCGATCCCGCTTGGCTCCACCATCGGTTGAAACAAGCAGTTTACAGTCTTAGTCCCCATCGTCTAGAGGCCTAGGACACCGCCCTTTCACGGCGGTAACGGGGGTTCGAACCCCCCTGGGGACGCCATTTTTCATCTGTTCTGTTTGCTCGCCGCTCGCGGCGATTTTTTTGCCTGTATCCAGTTGCAGGTTACGCCGAGTCTTAGTCCCCATCGTCTAGAGGCCTAGGACACCGCCCTTTCACGGCGGTAACGGGGGTTCGAACCCCCCTGGGG
>JBNLFT010000128.1:0-7761 GCA_050305675.1 Methylococcaceae bacterium | reverse complement strand
GTCGCATCGACCCTGCTGACCGGCAAGTGCAACGAGAACATTCTCAGTTTCGGCAGCAACTTAGCGGCCTACCTCTATCACATCCTGATGTTTCTGACCTTCAATACCGATAAGCTGCCGTTTCCGTTTTCCGACTGGAGCTTGACCAAGGAGTTGAAATTACCTAACGTTGCCGACCTTTCCGGTCCTGGCGACAACAAATCCGAATAAACGCGACCGCTTCTAATTCACAAACTCGGAGCCCTTAGGACATGGCCTTGTTATGAGTAACGCTCAAGGTATGTCAAATACCGCATTGTCCTGCATCTGTGGTTAAGATAGCGGAACATTGTTATGCAACTAGCTTACAGCACTAACGCCTTCACCGGTACCGACCTGATAACTTCGTTAAACCAAATCGCCAGCCTGGGCTATCACGGCGCCGAGATTCTCTGTGAAAGACCACATTGGTACCCTGATGATGTCACGGAAGAAGCCATTGAGGAGGTAAGAAAAACCCTGGCCGAACATAATTTGCAAGTCAGCAATTTAAACGCCAACACCGCAAACAGCTACTATACACCGGCACCTCCGGAAAACGTTTTTGAGCCGTCCCTCACTAATAAAAACGCCGATATTCGCAAGATTCGCGAAAACATCATCGTCAATGCCATCCGTCTCGCCTCTCGAATCGGCGCATCCTGTATCAGCGTGACATCAGGCCATCCGTCCCCCGGTTGCCTGCCGGAACTGGCCGCCGGTTATTTTTCCGACAGCCTAAAAAGAATATGCGAACAGGCTCATCGATACGAAATCAAGGTTGGAATCGAATACGAACCAGGCTTGATCGTCGAAAGAGCGGACGAAGTTTTGGCGATCATCCATCAAGTTGACTCCGAACTGTTGGGCGTCAATCTCGATATCGGCCATTCATTCCTTAACGATGAGCAACCGGAAACGACGATCAGCGCCTTAGCCGGACGAATTTGGAATGTCCACATCGAAGACATAAAAAACAAAAAACATTTTCACCTCCCTCCCGGCGACGGCGACATACCTATCCGGCGATATTTAAAAAGCTTGCGACAGGTCGGCTACGAGGGATTTCTGACTGTAGAACTATACAGTTTTCCCGAACACCCCATAGACGTCGGTAAAAAGTCCATCGATTACCTGTCCGCCTTACTGACAGAACTGAAGGTCGATGAACAAGGCCGTTAGCTATCTTCAATTGGTACGGGCACCGGCCGTTTTTACCGCGGTTTCCAATATTTTGGCCGCTCACTTGATCGCAACCCAGGGGCATATCGACTGGCTGGCCTTGTCGCTGCTGACCATTACATCTGCGTCCCTGTATCTGTCCGGCATGACCCTGAACGATTGTTACGATTATGCGGAAGACTTCCGGGAAAGACCGACACGGCCGCTCCCCGCGGGTCGCATCTCATTGTCATCAGCTTGGCGTATCGGCTGGTCACTGCTTACAGCAGGCCTAATCTTCTCTTTTCTGGTCGGCCCGCAATCATTCTTAGTTGCCTCTATATTGGCTACGTTGATCGTGTTTTACAACAGTTTCGTCAAACATAGTCGGTACGGCTTTCTGGTCATGGGTGGATGCCGCTATTTTAATTGGATGTTGGGATTTTCTTTCCTTGATTTAGAACCGAGCATGTATGGTCTCGCCTTGCCTATATTCGTCTATACCAGCTCCTTGACCCTATTAAGCCGGGAGGAAACCATCGCGACCAAGCGATTATATGTAGCATTCACAGGCCTGGGGGTACTATTGACCGCTATTGTTATTTCCTGGACTCGAGTCGGCTCGTCGTTGTCAACGTGGACAACCAATACAATTTTGCTAATTCTGCTAATCCCGATCGCGATACGGCTACGCAACACCTACGAGGACTTTTCTCCTGCCCAAATCCAAAAGTCGATCAAGTTCCTCGTGCTGGGCATCATCCCCTTGGACGCGGTAATAACCTTCGTCAATTCATCGATATGGTACTCGCTCGTGATAGTATCGCTGTTAGTTCCGGGCACGATGCTGGCCCGCTCTATACGGGTTACTTAACGCCGAATTGTTTTCAATGAGACAGAAATGATCGAAAACGCATTTCGAAAAATCCAATCAATTCTGGTACCTTTATTGAGTGCAGAACAAAATAGCTGGCTGAAATCCGCGCTCGCCGAAATTGCCGGCAGCACCGATTTGATCAATGACTTGCTTACCGTCTCCTCCCTGGCGAGGAGAAGATTGGGACACCAGCGAGTACTTGGTGAAAATGCGTGCTTTGAAACGGCCGAGAAGGAAATCCTGCCAATGTATCATTGGAACCAGGCCGACGCCGCCCGCGCTTTAATGCTCCTTCAGGCCGCTATCACGTTCCCACCGCAAACGGACGCCATCATAGAATGTTATTTCCAACAGGGTGACGAAACCGAAGTCGCGGTCATTACTCGTATTCTGATTTTATTCGACAATGCGGAAAACCATATATTTCATGCCCGCGAAGTTAGCCGCACCAACAGCAAACCCCTCTACGCGGCGCTGGCTCAATACAACCCATACCCGGCCAAGTTTTTCTCCGACCATGAATTCAATCAACTGGTATTGAAGGGCTTATTCATGGGCATAGCGATTGCCCCAATCATCGGACTTTTGCGGCGCGCCAATCGTGAGCTGTCCCAAATGTGCGAAGATTATATAGACGAGCGTGCCGCTGCCGGCCGCAGCATACCAGCAGATATCTGGCTTGCGCTTGAACGGTTCGCCAGTCCGCGAGCTGAAGCAATGATGATTCAACATCTCTCCAATGATAGCCCCGAACATCGATATTATGCGGCCAAGGCTTTACAGCAACAGCAACCACTCTCTATAGAACGCCGACAACTTCTGGACCGCTTCTTGGCTACCGAAAAAGACCAAAGAATCCTGGCCCTGATTCATTGAATTAAGTATCCTATGCCTATCGGCGCAATGGGTATTTAAGCGCACTAAAGTAAATTTGACAAAATCGGTTTAGCAATCTGCTGTTCACGTTAATTGCGATCTAACATAGATCGAAAACACGCTTGTTAGTAGCCAAACAAAGGGGCATCCACCATGAAATTCTTCGACCCCCATATCCATATGCTAGCCCGCACCACTGATGATTACGAGAACATGGCGGCCGCCGGCATCGTCGGTTTGGTCGAACCGGCATTTTGGCTGGGGCAGCCCAGGACTCAAGCCGGTTCGTTCATCGATTATTTCAACGCATTGATCGGCTGGGAAAGCTTTCGTGCCAGCCAGTTCGGCATTCGTCATTACTGCACTATCGGCCTGAACCCAAAGGAAGCCAACAATATTGCCATGGCTGAAGAAGTCATGAAATTCATCCCGCGATTCTGCGCCAAAGACCAAGTCGTTGCGGTCGGCGAGATCGGTTACGACGACATCACCGCTGCGGAAGAACGATTTTTTTCCGAACAATTGCAGTTAGCCAAGGAGCTTAACCTTCCTGCCCTCATACATACGCCGCACCGCGATAAAAAAACCGGCACCGAACGCAGTCTTGCCTTGGTAAAGGAAATCGGCATCGATCCCGAACTGGTCTTGATCGATCACTTGAACGAAGTAACATTGCCGTTGGTCCTCGAATCGGGGTGCTGGCGCGGGCATTCCGTCTACCCCGATACCAAGATGAGCGAGTCCCGAATGGTTGCTCTTCTTCAAAAATACGGCTTGGAAAAAATGGTAGTCAACAGCGCAGCCGACTGGGGCAAAAGTGATCCGTTGAAAGTCCCCAAAACCGGCCGAGCCATGTTGGAAGCGGGTTTTTCGGAACAAGACGTGGAACAGGTGCTCCTTTACAACCCGGTAGAATACTATGCGCAAAGCGGTCGTATTTCAATCGAGGAAGTTGTGCAGCCGGTAGCGATCGATCAGCAAAAATTGTGGGAAGAGAATTCGGTCCTGCGTGGTCAAACTCCACTTATCCAGTGACGAATGAAATAACTAGAAGCGGTTGGCGGCGAGAGGAACTTTGTTATTGCGCTAATGTTCATGCCTTGGGTTCCGCCGACGACCTGACACGAATAATCAGCCAATTTATTGCCGGCGTCCGCCAAAAACGGCAACTGCCGAACATGGCTGCTGGCCTGTGGCTGAACAACCAACTCGCGCAATGCCTGAGCGTTAATCGAGATAAATTAGAGAAGCTGGCGGAGTTACTGCACCAAAATGGGATCAAGCTACTGACGCTAAATGGTTTTCCGTTCGACAATTTTCATGCCGAAGTCGTAAAGGAAAGCGTCTACTCACCGGATTGGAGCGACCCAAAACGTCTCGATTACACCTTCAAGCTGGCGGAAATCCTGGCATACTGTATGCCCGATGGCTCGAAAGAAGGCACCATATCGACGTTGCCATTGGGATTTCGCCATCGCTGGACTCCGCAACAGCATGACCAATCGTTGCAAGCTCTCTGCCGAATCAGCCTAAAGCTGTCCGAACTTTTTGCCAAGACCAAGCGCTCCATTAGACTCTGTCTGGAAATGGAACCCGATTGCGTTCTACAAGCGACCGATGAACTCGTCTATTTCTTCCGACGTCAATTACGGGAAAAGGCTGCAGAATTGAAAATTCACGAAGACGTGTTGAATCGTCATCTCGGCATCTGTTTCGATGTCTGCCATCAGGCGGTGATGTTCGAAGACGTCACTGACTCGTTGCGGAAAATTTTGGACGCAGGTATCGTCATTGGCAAAGTGCAAGTTTCCAGCGCGTTGGAAGCCAGACATCCGGATCGTGAAGACTGCCGTTTGGAATTGCAGGGCTTCGCCGAGCCAAAATACCTGCACCAAGTCAGAACCCGTAACGACGATCGTATTATTTCCTCGCTCGATTTGGGCACCGCTCTGCAAACCACCGATTTTCCCACTAGCGAGCCATGGCGCATTCATTTCCATGTACCCATTCAAACCGAAACATTATCCAGTTCGGAACTTTCGACGACGCAAGCGGCGATATCGGAACTACTCGACTTTTTGGCCGCGCGACAAGATTGCCGCCCCCACCTGGAAGTCGAAACCTATACCTGGCATGTTCTTCCGGAAGCGCTCCGGCCACGCGACGACGCCTCATTGATCAATGGCTTGACGCAAGAATTGAGCTGGCTCGAACAAGCCATGCGGCTAAGACAATTACTGGAAGAAAATGCCAACACGTGAAATGGCCAAGCCGCTCATGGTCATCAATATCGTCGGTTTGACGCCTTCGCTATTAGGTGAGCATACACCCAATCTCAATTCCCTGATCAACGAAGGCTGTCTTGCCGAACTGGAGGGAGTATTCCCGGCAGTCACCTGCACCGCGCAGGCCTCTATGCTAACCGGTACTCTTCCCCGCGAACACGGCATCGTCGGCAACGGCTGGTATTTTCGCGATTTGGCCGAAGTCGGTTTTTGGAAGCAAGCCAATCAGTTGATTCAACGCGAGCAGGTATGGGACAGTCTGAAAGCAAATCGCCCGGAGATTAGTTGCGCGCAAATGTTCTGGTGGTACAACATGTACGCTAATGTCGAATATTCGGTCACTCCCAGGCCGATCTATCCGGCCGACGGGCGCAAAATTCCAGCCATCTATTCCAATCCATCGTCTCTCGCCAAAGAACTGGAATCCACTCTAGGATCTTTCCCTTTCTTCAATTTCTGGGGGCCGGGAGCCGACAGCCGTTCCTCGCAATGGATTGCCGACGCCTCGATTGAGGTTTTGCGTCGGTATGATCCGGCTTTACAATTCGTATACCTCCCGCACCTCGATTACAATCTGCAGCGGCTCGGCCCGGACCATTCCGATATCCGCGATGATGTCGCAAAAATCGACAGCATCGCCGGCCTGTTGATAGATACCGCGAGAGAGCTGGGCAGGGAAATCATGATCGTCTCCGAGTATGGTATAGAACGGGCCGACGGTATCGTATCTATCAACCGGATTCTGCGCGAGCACGGTTTTATTGCCGTCAGGGAAACATTGGGCTGGGAGCTGCTCGATTGCGGCGCCTCGCGCGCGTTTGCTGTTGCCGACCACCAGGTCGCCCATATTTATATCAAAGACAAAAAAGACATTGAGCGGGTCAAACAACTGCTGGTCAAAGTCGCAGAGATCGAGTTCCTGCTCGACGAAGACGGCAAGAAACAATGGCACATGGACCACCCCCGCTCCGGCGAATTAATTGCCGTCGCGGCTCCATACCACTGGTTCAGTTATTACTATTGGTTGGACGACAATCTGGCCCCGGACTTCGCCAGAACGGTCGACATACACCGCAAACCTGGCTATGACCCGGCCGAACTGTTCGTCGATCCGACTTTACGCCTTCCGCAATTAAAAATTGCGCTGAATCTGCTCAGAAAAAAACTCGGCTTTAGAATGCTAATGGATGTCATTCCGTTGACGGCAGAGAGTGTTAAAGGGACGCACGGCCGCCCGTCAAGTTTAAGCAGTGCCAGCGAATCCCCTCTGTTGATCTGTAGCAATAAAAAACTCGCTTCGAATAGTTATCGTATGACATCGATCAAGCGGTTAATCATGGACCATTTTTCCGTGCGGCATAAATAGAGTTGTCTTGAATAACCCAGGCCGCTTTCGCATATTAATTCAACTAAAAGCGATTTGATTTGTAACGTACTTATGTACGACGGATACTTTTTACCGGTTCGATCTTGCTTTGTGCCGAATGGAAAAACCCAACAATCCCGTGACCAACAGCCAAATGAGCGAGGGCTCGGGCACACCGATTATTCTCAACGTACTACTGAGGAAGATGGATGCGGAAGAATCGGGATCACTGTGTACGAGATAAAAGCCGCTGGTAGGTGCAATTTCGCTCAAAAATAAGGAGATAATCGCGGTCTCATCGACTCCAAGATTGAAATCCCATCCCATAGCCATCGAGACGTCGTCTTCCAAGCCGGAAGGAACACCATTGCCGTTATCTAACGTCGAGCCTAAAAAGTTTGTGAATATATCGCCAAATATATAACCCGGCTCATCTATCTCCCAACTTTGCCCTGCCGCGGCGGCTCCTGATGCGGAACCATTTTCGTTGAAGTAAGTATTTATCGGTTCGTCGATTTCGTGATCGAAAAACACGTCAAACGTGTGAGCACCGACACCGGTGATGGTTGCTGTAATGGCCCCTAAACCAGTCGATTCATTAAATCCACCGATATCGACTTGCGCTGGAATTGGATCAAATGGATCTAACGGATCACCACTAAACATTCTCTCCGAAACCGTTCCATCGATATTAAACCCGTAATCGAAAAGAGCGATACTCGCCGCACCGACAATCTGGCTACACAGCAGCAATGGCAATACCGCCAACATCTTTCGTATCGATTTATTCATCTTGCCTTACCCCGGTGAAGAATTCTAATTGCCCTGGGTTAAACCCTTTCGCAACCGTTCGGAAATCCCAGGGAATACAGTAATTTCCTCATCACTCGCTAGGAATACGCCTAAGGACAACCACACTTCACAATACAAATACGTTTACGCTTCGTGTGAAAAACAATTCGCATTTTTCATACGGCATCTTTCTAACCACCAAGCCAATTCTTCGATTCCGCCTGCACTAGTCTTGGCCAGTGCGAAGAATTGGCACGGAGTGACCCACACAATGGATACTAAGCAAAATACATACCAATATGTCAGGATACTGATTTTATTATTTTTTTGAAAGATAATTAAATTGGGCTAACTAAATATGTAAAGATTACTGACAGTTCGGCGAG
>JBNLFT010000127.1:0-7771 GCA_050305675.1 Methylococcaceae bacterium | reverse complement strand
CGCCGACCGATCGCGAACATCCGATGGCCCGAAAGCAAACCCTCGGCAACGGGGAAACAACGGCAAGGCAGAGCGCTCGCTCCCCGGAATCAGCGGTCGCACCCGCCGATGCCAGCGATAACGGCAAACCGGACCAAGAAGTTTTGAATAAGGAGGATGACCTTCCCTGGTTGGACGAGCTGCCGGCGTCGTTCCGCCGCAACGTCCCGCAACTCGAGATCAACGTCTATGTTTATTCCGATTCAGAGGAAAACCGCTTCATCATGGTGTCCATGCGCAAGCATCGGATCGGACAGGAAATCGCCTCGGGAATGCTGCTTCGGGACATACAGCCTGACGGCATCGTGGTCGAATACCGCGGCAAGCGGTTCAAGATCAGGCGTAGATAGCCGGCCTCAGGACAATCGGTCGAGTGCCGCCAGAACGAAAGTCACTCCCGCCAGAATAATGAACAACGGGATGGCAATGATCAAACTGACGACCCAGATGACTGCATCATTGCTTTGTTTTTTCACGCGGTAACCTCGTGTTACGCCACCATGGCCTGTTCGTATTCATCCAGACCGCTGCGGTTTACGCCGACCGATTTTTTTTCCTCCGCCGCTCCCGTGGCCTTGAGAAAATCGACCGCAGCCGGACTGATTTCCGCGTCGGCGCCTAGATATTCGTTATACAGGGATATTTGGGTCTCCATAGGTTTCTACCTTTCTGGGATTATTTGCTAGATAAGACTGATCGATAATTCGAATAGTTCATTATCCGGGTGCTATGTTAAGAAACCATGACAGCCCCAAATCCGCGCGACAAATCGGCTATCTGGAATACCCCAACGTTGCCAGGCGGTTCCGCGCAGGCTTTGCTCAGGACATCACGACACTGGATCTTTTCGCCCCCCAGTTTCCCGGCTTCGCCTCGAACACGCCGGCGCAGCGGGTGCCGCATTTGCTGCAGCAACCGTCCTCATTCAGATTCCACTGCGACAACTCGTACCAATCGCGGCCAATCAGCAATTCGCCGCATTGGTGGCAATAGGTGCTGTCCGCAGCCTTGTGGTGAACATTACCGACATAGGCGTAGCGGACACCATTTTTTAACGCAATATTGCGCGCCGTCAGCAGCGAACTGACCGGGGTATGCGGTTTGTCGCGCATTTTCCAGTCGGGGTGGAACGCGGAAAAATGCATCGGCACATCGGGTCCCAGCTGCTCGACGACCCATTGCGTCATCTGTTCCAGTTCCTGTTCCGAATCGTTCTCGCCGGGAATGATCAACGTGGTCAACTCCAGCCAGACGTCGGTTTCGTGTTTGAGGTACAGCAGCGTGTCTAAAACCGGTTGCAGGTGGGAACCGGTGATTTTGTGGTAAAAATCCTCGGTAAAGGCTTTCAAATCGATATTGGCCGCATCCATGACCCGGTAAAACTCGGTGCGCGGTTCGGCACAGACGTACCCGGCGGAAACGGATACCGATTTGATATCCAGCTCGCGACAGGCCAACGCGGTGTCAATCGCGTATTCGTGGAAAATGACCGGATCGTTATAGGTGTAGGCAACGCTTTTGCAGCCGGCGTCGGCCGCGGCGCGGGCGATCGCCTCCGGCGTCGCCCGGCTCATCAGCGAATCCATTTCCCGCGATTTGCTGATATCCCAATTCTGACAAAATTTGCAGGCGAGATTGCAGCCGGCGGTGCCGAACGAAAAAACCGCCGAGCCGGGATAAAAATGATTGAGCGGTTTCTTTTCTATGGGGTCTATACAAAAGCCGCTGGATCGTCCGTAGCTGGTCATGACGATTTGTTGCCGCAGATTTTGCCTGACGAAACAAAGCCCGCGCTGGCCATCGTGCAGTTTACAAAAACGCGGACACAAATCGCATTGAATCCGGCCGTCTTCCAGGGCATGCCAATAGTCCGTTGTGACAATATTGTCGTCGATTACTTTACGCATGGTCGTCACTTGTAATTTTCACTAAACGGCCTATAACTTTACTACAGATTAGATAAGTGAGGAGAAGATGTCCCACGCCATTCGACAACCCGCCGTCGCCGGCAGTTTTTATCCTGCCGATCCCAAACAACTCACGGCCATGATCGGCCGTTTTCTGCAAGAAGTAAAGCCGGTAACAAAAGCCCCAAAGGCCATCATCGCCCCCCACGCCGGATACATTTATTCGGGTCCCGTCGCCGCCTCGGCCTATGCCCGTTTGCAGGCGCCCCACGATTGCATCAGCCGCGTCGTACTGATCGGCCCGTCGCACCGGGTCGCTTTCGACGGTCTGGCGGTCAGCCATGCCGACGGCTTCGCGACGCCGCTTGGAAATATCGAACTCGATCGAACAAGCCGGGATAAACTGCTCGATCTGCCCTTTGTCGGCTATCTCGATCAGGCCCACGAACTGGAGCACAGCTTGGAAGTGCAGCTGCCGTTCCTGCAACAAGTGCTGGGCGACTTTCTACTACTACCGATCGTGGCCGGCGACGCCACCGCAGACCAGGTCTGCCAAGTATTGGAAAAGGTCTGGGACGGACCGGAAACGCTGATCGTTATCAGTTCCGACCTGAGCCATTATCACGATTACTCGACAGCACAACAGCTGGACCGGAAAACCACCGACCATATCCAGGCACTGCAATACGAAGAACTGGATTACGAATCCGCCTGCGGCAGAGTGCCGGTGGGCGGACTATTGGCTTACGCCAGAAAACATCAACTGCGTGTCAAAAACGTGGATTTGCGGAATTCCGGAGACACTGCGGGCGACAAATTCCGCGTTGTCGGATACGGCGCCTATGTCATTGAGTAACGAACATCGACAGACCTTATTGAAGCTGGCCCGACAATCGATCGAAAACGGTTTTAAAACCGGCCATCCGCTGAGCGTCGACTTGCGCGACTATCCAAAGGAGCTGATCAAGCAGCGGGCCACCTTCGTCACCCTGGAAAAAAACCACACCCTGCGGGGCTGCATCGGCATGCTGGAAGCTGTATTCCCGCTGGCCGAGGATGTCGCGGAAAACGCTTTTTCCGCCGCCTTCAAAGACCCTCGCTTCCCGCCGGTGCAAAAGAGCGAAATCCGCGAACTGGAAATTCATATTTCCGTCTTGAGCGAGCCGGAACCGATGACCTTCGGTTCCGAAGAAGACTTGCTGGCCCAAATCCGGCCCAATATCGACGGCTTGATCCTGGAAGAAGGCAGTCACCGCGGAACCTTTCTGCCGTCGGTTTGGGAACAGTTGCCGGATAAAAAACAGTTCTTGCGGCATCTGAAAAACAAAGCCGGTTTGCCTGCGGACTATTGGTCGGATACGCTCAAAGTCTCGCGCTACACCACCGAGATGTTCGGGTGAGGGGGCGGTCGCTCATACCACCGCTTTGCCTGATACCAGCGGGAGCTCGCTTTTCCAACATCGAAGCAAACGTTGCACGGCAGCCTTAGGAGGTTAGAACGGATCTCGACGGGCCGCTGCAGCCCGCCTTGCCCAATCCTGCCGCCCACTTTGAAAACCGCCGCAGCGACCAGTGCCGTAACGCCTCTTTCGGTCCCCATTTTACCGCTTCCTCCAAGCCCCCGAAGACATTTAGACCTGCGTCACCGGCGGTTACTCGTCAGGCCCGAAAGCGCAGGCTGCATCAGTCATGCAGCGCCCCGGGTTATTGCTTTATCCTGGACGCCTAAATCGTGAACCCGCCTCGGCGCCACGAGCACGGGTGGCAAACACTACATCCAAAAGAATGCTTTCCAACAACAAAACAGTTGCAATTGCCCAAGCCGTTGTTAACCTCCCTTAAAGAGCTTGGAGAAATCAGTCTATGGGTAAACTCATTCCGTTGTTGTTGATCCTATTGTCCGGGTGCACCGGCATGCCCGACGGGGTCGAAGCCGTCGAGGGCTTCGAGCTGCAGCGCTATCTGGGAAAATGGTACGAGATCGCCCGTCTGGACCACTCTTTCGAGCGCGGCTTAATCGCCGTCACCGCCGAGTACAGCCTGCGCGCGGACGGCGGCGTCAGGGTGCTGAACAGCGGCTACGACCCCGGCAGCGACGAACGGGTGACGGCCGAAGGCAAAGCCTATTTTATCGACAACCCCAAACTCGGTCGTTTGAAAGTGTCTTTTTTCGGACCTTTTTACGCCAGCTACAACATAATTGCCCTCGACCACCGGAATTACGCCTATGCCATGGTCACCGGGCCAGACTTCGACTATTTATGGATTTTGGCGCGTACTCCGCAGTTGGATAGTCGGGTACTGGAAAACTTGCTAACACGAGCAAAGCTACTGGGCTTTGCCACCGACGAATTGATCTTTGTCTCACCCCAACCATGACGCTACACCGCATTTATCGCCGACAGACGTTGGCCATGACGCCCGCTCAAGCCTGGGATTTTTTGTCATCGCCGCGCTTTCTTAACGACATCACCCCGGATTTTTTTCACGTCCGTATCGATTCGCCGGTCCCCGACGAACTGTACGCGGGTCTACTGATTTGTTATCGCATGCGCGCCGTGCTCGGCGTGTCGATGACCTGGGTCTCCGACATCAGCCATTGCGACCGGCCGCATCGTTTCGTTTACCGGCAACCGGTGGGCCCTTTTAAGTTCTGGAGTCACGAAGTCTGTATCAAACCCTGTGAACATGGTATTGTGCTGGAAGATATCGTGTATTATTCGATGCCGTTCGGCTGGATCGGCAACCTGCTGAACAAACTCTTTATCGGCCGTCGGTTACAGCAAATCTTCACGCATCGGGCTCGTTGGCTGCACAACAAATGGGGGGTTCATGAATAAAGTACCGCGTTTCGGTTTGATCATGGGAGGACTGTTGCTGTTCTCCTTCATGGCCGTCATCAGACTTTCCCATACCGCGCCGCGATTGGGAGTGAACAACGGAAGACTGCTGCCGTGTCCCAGCTCGCCCACTTGTGTCTGCAGCGAAGACCAGCCTGCCTTGGCCTTGCGCCTGGAAGGTTATTCGCCCGACCTGGCTTGGCAGTTATTACGCAATATCGTCGCCGCGCAAGGCGGCGAAATCGTCGTGCAAAACAAATCCTACCTGCACGCAAAGTTTTATTCGAAATGGATGCGTTTCGTCGACGACCTGGAAGCCAGGCTGGATAGCGATGCCGGCCTGATTCACATGCGCTCCGCATCGCGTACCGGTTATTACGACTTCAACGTCAACCGCAAGCGGGTGGAGCAGATCAGGAAGAAAATGAATGTCTATTTGCGCTCGGCCGCCGATATGACCGATGCCGAGCGATAAAATCCCCGTCGGCATCAGCAGCTGCCTGCTCGGCGACGAAGTCCGCTACGACGGCGGGCATAAACGCGACAGCTATATCGAACGAACTCTAGGCCGGTATTTCGAATTCCACCGCTTCTGTCCGGAAGTCGCCAGCGGCATGGGCATACCTCGCCCTCCGGTGCAACTACGGGAAACCGAACACGGAATACGTTGCGTCGGCGTCAAGGACCATAACCTCGACGTAACCGAACAATTGCTGAACTGCTGCCGGCGGCAGGACGCCTGGCTGTCCGCTCTATCGGGCTATATCTTGAAAAAAGATTCTCCCAGTTGTGGCATGGAGCGGGTCAGGGTCTATCGGGACGATTATCCGAACCGCAACGGGACCGGCCTATTCGCCCAGCACATCAAGAGCTGTTTTCCGCTACTGCCGTTGGAGGAGGAGGGGCGTCTTGGCGATCCCGGATTGCGGGAAAACTTCGTCCAGCGGGTATTCGTCTATCAACGTTGGCGGCAATTGAGCGAAGGCCCCCTGACGCCCAATGATTTGACGATTTTTCACAGCCGCCACAAATTGATCGCGATGAGCCACGATCAAACCCTGGCCAAGGAATTGGGGCGCATCGCCGCCTCGGCTACAACAAGCACGATAGGAGAGGCCGCCGAACATTACATCGCCGCCCTGATGCGTTGTTTACGGATCGTCGCCAGCCGCGGCAACCATGTCAACGTGCTGCAACACATCCAGGGATATCTGAAGCGTAAACTCGACGACGACGACAAACAGGAGCTGGTCGAAAACATCGAAAACTACCGTCGGGGATTCCTGCCGCTGATCGTGCCGATCACGCTGTTACGGCATCACTTCCGACGGCAACCGGATCCGTTTATCGAGCGTTCGTATTACCTGTATCCGCACCCGGAAGAACTGGCGCTGTTGAACGATATTTAGGCTTCGGAAGTAGGTTTCGGCTCGCTCTATCGAACAGGGCGCCCGAGCGCCGGGTTTTTGCATTCGTTCAAAGCGGATATAATCACCGTTTAAAAACGGATGAACCCAATGTCTAACCAGCTTTCCGTACTCGGTTGGCGCGAATGGCTCGCGTTGCCGGATCTCAATCTGCCGCCGATCAAGGCCAAAATTGATACCGGTGCCCGCACTTCTGCGTTGCACGCATTTTTCGTAGATCCCTTCAAACAAGGCAAACAACAATGGGTGCGTTTCGGAATCCATCCGCATCCTCACGATAGCAAGCTGGCTGTCGAATGCGAAGCCGAAGTGAAAGACCGCCGCATCATTTCCGATTCCGGCGGCCACAAACAACGCCGTTATGTCATTGAAACCTCGATGGTCATAGGACGCGAACGATTTACCGCCGAGCTGACGCTGACCAATCGTGATACGATGAGATTTCGCATGTTGCTGGGGCGGACGGCCATGAATAACCGTTTTATCGTCAACCCGGCCGAATCGTATCTGCAGGGCAAACCGATCATCGTCGCAGAGCGCGACTAGTGCCGGCCAACGCCATCCGAAGGACAATATCCGGCAAAACAAACAACCCCCCGAACGCCGTTAGCCATCAAAGATACCAGGAAAGACCATATGAAAATTGCAATCCTATCCCGCAATCCGAAGCTGTATTCGACCGCCAGGCTGGTGGAGGCAGCGGAAAAACGGGGGCACGAAGTCAGGGTGCTGGACGTATTGCGTTGCTACATGAACATCACCTCGCTGAACCCGACCATCCATTATCGGGGAGAAGAGCTCAGCGGCTTCGACGCGGTGATTCCGAGAATCGGCGCCTCGGTTACTTTTTACGGCACGGCGGTTTTGCGCCAGTTCGAAATGATGAACGTGTTTCCGCTCAACGAATCGGTCGCCATCACGCGCTCCCGGGATAAATTGCGTTCCACCCAGTTACTTGCCCGCAAAGGCATCGGCCTGCCGGTGACCGGTTTCGCCAACAATCCGGACGACATCGAAGACCTGATTTCCGAAGTCGGCGGCGCTCCGCTGGTGATCAAACTGCTTGAGGGCACCCAGGGCATCGGCGTGGTACTGGCCGAAACCCATAAGGCGGCGGAGAGCGTAATTCAGGCCTTCATGGGACTGAACGCCAACATCATGGTACAGGAATTTATCAAGGAAGCCGGCGGCAGCGATATCCGCTGCTTCGTGGTGGACGGCAAGGTGGTCGCGTCGATGAAGCGTCAGGGCGCCGACGGCGAATTCCGCTCCAACCTGCACCGGGGCGGCACGGCGTCGTTGATCAGACTCACCCCGGAAGAGCGGTCGACCGCGGTCAGAGCCGCCAACATCGTCGGTTTGAACGTTTGCGGCGTCGACATGTTGCGCTCCAACCACGGCCCGGTCGTCATGGAGGTCAACTCGTCGCCCGGATTAAAGGGCATAGAACAGGCCAGCGGCAAGGACATCGCCGAACTGATTATTAAATTCATCGAGAAAAAAATCAACGGGATGAACACCGCGCCGGAACATTCCAGAACCCGAACCCGCGGCAAGG
>JBNLFT010000126.1:0-7794 GCA_050305675.1 Methylococcaceae bacterium | reverse complement strand
AGAGCTGGCTATGGCATTCGTGATGTTTGTCCAACCTTCTTCGCCCGATTTTCCAGAAATTCCATTCCCTTCATGAATTATCCGGGCTAAATCGGTGCCCAAGACGGTCAGTTAATGCAGTCTCATACCCGCGAATCCGATAGCAATCAAAACTTCCCAAACCGAACCTTTTGCGTGGCCCCAATGCTGGATTGGACCGACAGGCACTGCCGGTATTTTTATCGCCTGCTGTCCAAGCGCGCGCTGCTCTATACCGAAATGGTGACGACCGGCGCGATTTTGCACGGTAACCGGGAACGCATGCTGGAGTACAACGACCAAGAACATCCACTGGCGTTTCAATTGGGTGGCAGCGATCGCGAGGACCTTGCGCGGTGTGCGGAAATTGTCGAGCAATGGGGATACGACGAAATCAACCTTAATGTCGGCTGCCCGAGCGACCGCGTTCAAAACGGGCGGTTCGGAGCTTGCCTGATGGCGCAACCGCAACTGGTGGCCGACTGCGTGGCGGCGATGCAAGGCGCGGTATCGATTCCGGTGACGGTAAAATGCCGTATCGGCATCGACGATCAGGATTCCTACGAGGAACTGGTGCGGTTTGTCGAAACCGTTGCCGATGGCGGATGCCGGACCTTCATCGTCCATGCCCGCAAAGCCTGGCTGCAAGGCCTGTCGCCGAAAGAAAACCGGGAGATCCCTCCGTTGCGTTACGAGGTCGTGGCACAATTGAAACGGGATTTTCCGCACTTGGAAATCGTTCTGAACGGCGGCATTACCGGTTTGGACCAGGCGGAGACGCATTTGCAGCTGATGGACGGCGTCATGCTGGGCCGCGAAGTCTATCATAATCCCTACCTTCTGGCGGAGGTCGACCAACGGTTGTACGGCGAACCGGAATTCCCGGTTACTCGCCGCGAAGTTGCATTGGCTATGATTCCGTATATTCAAGCGCAGTTAAAACGGGGAGAGCGTTTAAACGCTATCTCGCGCCATCTGCTCGGATTGTTTCACGGCGTGCCCGGGGCACGCGGCTGGCGACGCCACATCAGCGAGTTCGCAACCCGGCCCGGAGCCGACGAAAATGTCATTTTGCAGGCGTTAAGTTTTACCGGTTGATGGGGTATACTGTGTTGCCCTTTGTTCTATAGAGTTAACGAAATGGAAGAGTATTTTTCCAAGATAATCGAGGCAATTGGCGAGGACGTCACTCGAGAAGGTTTGGTCGACACCCCGGCGCGGGCCGCCAAAGCCTTTAAATTTCTTAATAACGGGTACGAAAAGAAGCTGGAAGACGTTCTGAACAACGCGATTTTCGAAGCCGATACCGAGGATATGGTAATCGTCAAGGACATCGAATTGTATTCGTTGTGCGAACACCATTTGTTGCCGTTCATTGGAAAATGCCATATCGGCTATATCCCGCAAGGAAAGGTGCTGGGGTTGTCCAAGCTGGCCCGCATCGTCGATATGTACGGGAGACGCCTGCAGATTCAGGAAAAATTGACCAAACAGATCGCCGACGCGGTGGAGACGGCGATCCACGCCAAGGGCGTCGCCGTCGTTATCGAGGCCAAGCACTTGTGCATGATGATGCGCGGCGTCGAGAAACAAAATTCGGTGATGACGACTTCGGTCATGACCGGAATTTTTCGTAAGGAAATCAGTACCCGATCTGAATTTTTGAATCTGATCAACAGGTCCTGACGATGCCGCAAGATCCCGGGAAAAAAGTCGGAGTGCTACTGGTTAACCTGGGCTCGCCCGATGCACCGACCGCTTCCCAGGTCAGGCGCTTCCTGCGCGAATTTCTCGGCGATCCTCGCGTCGTCAACCTGCCGCGAAGTTTGTGGTGGATTGTCCTCAATTTGTTTGTGTTGCCGTTTCGGCCGCGTAAATCCGCCCGCGCGTATCGGCAGATTTGGACTCCCAAAGGTTCGCCGTTACTTTCCTACACCCGCCGCCTCAGCGAAAAGTTAGCGGAAGCGGTCGGCTCGGACACGGTCCGGGTCGATTACGCGATGCGTTACGGTAAACCGGTGCTGGCGGACAAGTTGAACGCCTTCAAGGCGCAGTCGGTGGACGAAATCGTCGTGTTACCGCTGTATCCGCAATATTCGTCGACGACAACGGCTTCCGTCTACGACGCGTTGGTCGACGAAATCCGCCGCTGGCGCCATATTCCGGGGCTACATTTCGTCAGCGACTACCACGCTCATCAGGCCTACCTCTCGGCGGTCGCCGAATCGATCAAACAATACTGGCATAAACACGGCCGCAACGACCTGTTGTTGATGTCGTTTCACGGTTTGCCGGCAAAGCTGACGGAACTTGGCGACCCTTACTATCATCACTGCCAGAGGACGGCAGCGGCGATCGCAGAGCGCCTGTCGTTGCACGGCAATCAATGGAAATTGGTCTTTCAATCGCGGTTCGGCAAGGCCGAATGGTTGAAGCCGTATTGCATCGAGGTACTGCAGGACCTGCCGAAGTCCGGTTGTTTGGAGGTGGACGTGGTCTGCCCCGGTTTTGCCGTGGATTGCCTGGAGACGCTGGAGGAAATCGCCTTGGCGAATAAAGAGACGTTTCTGGAGGCGGGCGGGAAGTCGTACCGTTATATCCCGGCGCTAAACGACAGTGACGAACATGTCGCGATGTTGCGTGAAATTTTGTCCAGGAATTTGTCATGAGAGACTATGATAGAAATTGTCCGGTATGCCGTTTCATGCGCAGTCTGGCATTTACCGGCGTCGGCATGGGGTTGGGGTGCGGTGTTGCCTACCTGTTGGGGGCTTCTCAGGAAAACATCCTGCTGTCCGGGATCGTGGTGGCGGCCGTGATCGTATTCGGTTTGCTCGATAAAAAGAAGAAGAAATGACATGAAACAGACTATTTTGAAAAGTTGGACCGGCCAGTGGCCGCTCGTTCGTTGCAGCAAGCCTTTACCGCTCGGCGAAGGCGTTGTCGATCAGGCCGCTTTCAACACGATCGAGGTCGACGAACTGTTCGACACCGTCAATCATGCCGAAACCCTGGTCGGGCAAGCCGTGTTGTACCGCTCGCTGACGCAACCCTTGGACAGCCGGGAAGCCATCGATGCCAAGCAGGAGGCGGTTAGGGAGATTCGCGACAATCCGGGGATCAGGGAAAATATTGAGCGCATCGTCAGCGATTGCGCGGCGCGCGAAAAACACCTGCACGTCTTGTTGTACGGAGAATTTTTGGGCTCTTTCGGCACCGCGCGCGAGGACAACCAGATCGAGGGCTACGGTTACAAGCAATATCGCCGCGGCGTTCGTTTCGTGCTCGATCTGGTCGGTCACATTTACGCATCCGATTCGCCCAGCAGCGCTTATTTACAAGGTATCTTCGATCGTATCCGGCGCTTTGGCGAAAGCCGCACTTACTCCTTGATGCTCGGTCCGGTATACAACACCGAAAAAGGCTTTCAGAGCAAGGAGGAGCGCAGGGGGAATTTTACGCCGGCAACCATTTTTAAGCCGAGTATTTTCAAGCCGCTATTGATTGCCGCCATCCTGGCTGTGGTTTGGGGCATCACCGCTTTTTTTCCGACCGACATGTTCAGCTTCACCAAGGATGCCATTCCGGTCGC
Source organism: Methylococcaceae bacterium (assembly GCA_050305675.1). Classification (GTDB taxonomy): domain Bacteria; phylum Pseudomonadota; class Gammaproteobacteria; order Methylococcales; family Methylomonadaceae; genus Methylomarinum. The sequence continues at coordinate 4,184 of JBNLFT010000126.1, read as the reverse complement.
TTCGATCTTTTTCATCCCGCTGCTGTTGGCCTATTTTCCGGTGGTCGGTTCCTACGACCGCGATAACTGTATTATTCCGCTGCGCAACGAGTTTCGGGAGGCGGACGAGTTGGGCGAAGCTCTGGATGCGTTGGGACAACTCGACGAGTTGCTGTCCTTCATCAAATACGCCGAACGCTACGGCAGCGCCACCGTGTTGCCGGAGATCGCAGATCCCGTGCAGCACGCCATTCATCTGAGCGCGGCAAAAAATCCGGTGCTGGGTTTCGAAAACCCGGCCTATGTCGCCAACGATTTCGATTTGTCCGATGAAAACCTGGTATTTATCACCGGTCCCAACAGCGGCGGTAAAACGGCGTTTTGCAAAACCATCACGCAAATCCAACTGCTGGCGCAAATCGGTTGCTTTGTGCCGGCCGAAAAGGCCACGTTGGCTGTGGCCGACCGGGTGTTTTATCAGGCACCGGAAATCAGTCATTTGGACGACGGAGAAGGGCGTTACGGCACCGAGCTGAAGCGGACCAAGGATATCTTCATCAATTCCTCGGCAAAAAGCCTGGTCGTGCTGGACGAGATGTCGGAAGGCACGACCTTCGAAGAAAAAATGGAATCGTCGACCACCGTGTTGGACGGCTTTTATCGTAAGGGTAACAACACGATTCTCATCACCCACAACCATCAATTGGTCGATGTATTCATCAACAAGAAGGTCGGTGTCGCTAAGCAGGTGGAGTTCGCCAACGAGGAGCCGACCTACAAACTGATCGACGGTATTTCCCGCGTCAGCCATGCCGACAGGGTTGCCCGCAAGATCGGTTTTTCCAAAGAAGACATCGATAAATATCTGGCAGGATCGAAATGAAACTAGGTACCGCCTTAACGGAAAGCGCGACTAAAGCCTTGTTATTGGGCAGCGGAGAACTGGGCAAGGAAGTCGCCATCTCGCTGCAACGATACGGCGTCGAGGTGATTGCCGTCGACCGGTATCGGAATGCGCCGGCGCATCATGTCGCCCACCGCAGTTACGCGATCGATATGACCGACCCGGAGGCGGTAGCAAGGGTGGTGGCAGCGGAAAAGCCCGATTTCATCATTCCCGAAATCGAAGCGTTATCCACCGATGCGCTGCAGGAGATCGAGCGGCAAGGGCTGGCCACCGTGGTGCCGAACGCCAGGGCCGTGCAATTGACGATGAACCGCGAGGGCATCCGCACCTTGGCGGCGGAAACCGTCGGCGTACCAACCTCCAGCTATGCCTTCGCCGAATCGTTTCAAGAATTGCAGGCGGCGGTCGATAACAAAATAGGGTACCCGTGCTTCGTCAAGCCGACCATGTCTTCGTCGGGCAAGGGACAATCGATGGTGGTGTCGCCGGAACAGCTGCTACCCGCCTGGGAATACGCCAAAAAGGCCGGCCGAACCGATACCGGGAAGGTGATCGTCGAGGGCAAAATCGACTTCGACTACGAGATCACCCTGCTGACGGTTCGGGCCAAAGGTACCGGCGGAGAGGTGGAAACCCATTTTTGCGAGCCGATCGGCCACCGCCAGGAGGGCGGCGATTACCGCGAGAGTTGGCAACCGCAACCAATGAGCGAGACCGCTATCCGTTCCGCCAAGGACATCGCCCGCAAGGTCACCGACGAGATCGGCGGTTTGGGACTGTTCGGCGTCGAGCTGTTTGTTCGGGGCGATCAAGTCTGGTTTAGTGAAGTAAGTCCCAGACCGCACGATACCGGCATGGTTACAATGATTACCCAGCGGCAAAGCGAGTTCGATCTGCATGCCCGAGCGATTCTCGGGCTGCCGGTTTCGACCCGAATGACTAATCCGGGGGCCAGCGCGGTGATTCTCGGGGGGATAGATGCCGAGGCGGTGGTTTATCAAGGTCTGGACCGGGCGTTGGCGGTCCCGGATACGGAAATCAGGTTGTTTGCCAAACCTGAGGCCTTTGTCAAAAGACGCATGGGTGTGGCCTTGGCGGCCGACGACGATATCCAGCAAGCGAGGAAGAAAGCTACCGTAGCCGCTGCAAGTGTTACTGTGACTATAGAAACCACGGGATAAAATGAAACGATCGGGCGTTTATCTGTTAATGATGCTAATTTCCGTGCCGGCATGGGCCGACGTCTATAAATATACGGCGCCGGACGGTAGCGTTTATTACACTGACGAACCGAAAAAAGGCTTCAGTTACAAACTGATCATCCGCAGCCGGCCTAAACCGCGCAATTATGCCAAGGCGCTTAAGTTTTTGCAGAAAAACAAGCAAAAATACAGTCCGTTGATCGCCAAAGCCGCGTCAAAGTACCAGATCGACGAAAAACTGCTGCATGCGGTTATTCAAACCGAGTCCGCTTACGATCCCCATGCCGTTTCCTCGGCAGGAGCGGTCGGTCTTATGCAACTGATGCCAGAAACCGCCAAACGGTACGGCGTCACAAACCGCAATGACGCGCAACAAAACATCGACGGCGGAACCCGCTATTTGAAGGATTTGCTGACGATGTTCAATTCCAACCTAAAACTGGCTGTGGCCAGTTACAATGCCGGGGAAGGGGCGGTGAAAAAGTACAACAACAAGATTCCGCCTTATCCTGAAACGCAAAATTACGTGAAGCAGGTGCTGGCGTTATATCGTCATTGAAGCAATATGAACCGGTTGACGGCTCAAGATCTTGTCTCCGACAACATTGAGTTGTTCTCTCTCCCGGATATTTATTTCCAGATCGCCGAAATGATCCATGATCCGCGCTTCTCGCTCGAAGACATCGGCAAAGTGATTATCAAGGACCCGTCGTTAAGCGCCCGCCTGCTCAAGCTGGTCAACAGTCCGTTTTACGGATTTCAGGCCAAGATCGATACGATTTCCAGGGCCATAGTCGTGGTCGGAATCGACGATTTGAAAAACCTGATCCTAGCGACTTCGGTTCTGGACAGCTTCGACGACATCTCTTCAGACCTGACCAATATGACCGATTTCTGGATGCGCAGCATCCATTGCGGGGTGATCTGCAAACTGTTGGCTAAGGCGAGCCTGGTGTTGCATTGCGAACGCCTGTTTCTGACCGGCTTGCTGCACAACATCGGCTCGTTGGTTTTATACAGTCGCTTGCCGGCGGAGTCGCAGAAAGTCTTGTTGGCGGTCGACAACGACCGAAACAAAATCGCCGCCATGGAACAGGAAATCATAGGCTTCAATCACGCCGACGTCGGCAGCGAACTGATTAAACGCTGGGGCTTACCGGAATCGCTGTACGAAGCGATTTCCTGTTATCCCGCGCCCCAGTTGGCCCAAGTCTACAAACTGGATACGTACATTTTGTCGATTGCGGCGAAATTGGCTAATGCGTCCGAACAAGGTACTCCTTACGAGAACGTCATTGCCACGCTGCCTGTGGCCGGATTGAGGATGATCCGCTTAACCCCGGAAGAACTGCTCGCAATCGCCGATCGATCCGGAGAGGAATTCGCCCAAGTATTCGCCTTGATGGCGCCCAACAAACGTTTTCATTGACCGTGTTCTCATCGGTTTAGTGGGAACGCATAGGCCGCGGCTTTAGATCATTTCACGAAGCACATCTTTTCGGCGTAGGCCTCGGCTTCCTCGATCAGCTTTTTTAATCGTTTCGATTCTGTTGGGTCGCGAAAGGCGGAACCGCTCTCGCCGGCCGTTTTGCGCATAAAGGCGTAGGTAATCGCCGCTTCGTAGTCCGCGAACGACATTTTCTCGGCGACCTTGTCTATTTTGCAGCCGCAAGCGTATTGATTGATGTAAGTTAGACCGCCGTGTTTGGCGATGCATTGCAATACGTAATCGACCCGGTCGCGAGTCGGGTACTCGTTGATATAAGTAGTCTCCGGTTCCAATTTTTCCGGAGTCGTGCCGCAGGCCGCCAATAGGCTAAACATTGCCGCAAAGACGATTTTTTGATGCTTCATAGCTGTCTTGATTCCCAACGTTAGGAAGGTAAAAAATAATGCTCCCGGATAGGAGCGGTTAAAAGAACCGGTTATCGGTCGGCATGCCCGTCGCTCTTTGAGCGTTTTCGGTTATTTCCCGGACCGTCGTTCGTATTGCGCGATCGATCGCCGGATCGTAGACCAGGCTACTCCTCCGCCGCAAAATCGACTATGTCCTTCAGTTCGCGGTTCATTTTAACCGCAAATTCATTCAACGCCGG
>JBNLFT010000125.1:0-7910 GCA_050305675.1 Methylococcaceae bacterium | reverse complement strand
GGCGATGTGTGCGTCCGGAGCAAGGTATGGGTATCGAAATAGAAGGTATCGTGCATCGCTCGAGCCGGGTGGTGCGCCGGAATGTTCAAGGCTTCGAAATTATGGTAGTCGTCCTCTATTTCCGGGCCCTCTACCACCTTAAACCCAACTGACGAAAATATCCGCGCTATCCTACGCAGCGTGATTGTCACCGGATGTAAACCGCAGACAGTTTGCCCCCTACCCGGCAACGTCACATCGATAGACTCGCTAGCCAAGCGCGCATCGAGTGCGGCCTGCTGCATTTGCTGTTTGCTGCTTTCCAACGCCTGCTGGAATTCGCCTTTAGCCTGATTAATGATCTGCCCGACCTGCCGGCGTTGGTCCGGATCGAGTTTACCCAATTCTTTCATCTGCAAGGTAAACACGCCCTTCTTACCCAGATAATTGACTCGTACTTGATCGAGCCCATTCAAATCCTGAGCCTGAGCAAGTTCACGTAACGCTTGCTTGAGAATATCTTCGATGTTGGCCGACACAGCGCAGCTCGCTTTTTCTTTTTCTGTAGGAGGGGAGGAATCAGTAAAAATAACAGCCGTTATTTTTATAGGCCCCCGCTCTGCCGAGCAGGGGCTAGCATGCTAAATTACCGGGCTTTGTAAACCGGTTTGCTTTCTTTATGGTTGGCTTTGGTTCGCTTTGGCGATTTCCGCAATTTGGGCGAAAGCGTCGATATCGCGAACAGCCAGATCAGCCAATACTTTACGGTCGATCGCTACATTTGCTTTATTTAGACCGTTAATCATACGGCTATAGGATATTCCGCATAGCCGTGCCGCTGCATTGATACGCACGATCCACAAAGCTCGGAACTGGCGTTTTCTCTGTTTGCGGTCACGATACGCATATTGCCCGGCTTTGATAACCGCTTGTTTGGCAACCCGATAGACCCGGCTGCGGGCGCCGTAATAGCCCTTAGCCTGTTTTAAAATTTTCTTATGTCTTGCTCTGGCGGTGACGCCGCGTTTTACTCTAGGCATACTCTTTACTCTTTACACTCAAAATTAACTGTAAGGCAACATACGCGCCACCATAGGCGCATCCGAAGCATGAAGAGTTGCCGCTTTACGCAGCTGTCTTTTCCGTTTGGTCGACTTCTTGGTCAGAATATGGCGTCTGTGCGACTGGTTGCATTTAAAGTTGCCGCCACCATTTCTTTTGAACCGTTTACCGGCGCCGCTATGGCTTTTCATTTTAGGCATTTGTTTTCTCCACAAGTAATCAAAAACTTCCCTGAAATTAAAATACGACAAGGCAAAATGCTCGGCCCGGCCGAATCTTAGGTACCGTTACGGTACGCTTTAATGACACATCCGCGGTCATCAGGCAGTTTTAAACAAAACCGCCAAAACTATTTTTTCTTTTTAGGTCCCATCACCATCACCATTTGCCGGCCTTCCATTTTTGGAAATTGCTCAACGGCCGCCAGTTCGTCAAGATCTTGCTCGATCCGCTTGAGCAAATCCATGCCGAGTTCCCGATGAGCCATCTCCCGGCCCCGAAAACGAATGGTGATTTTGGTCTTGTTTCCTTCGTTTAAAAATTTAATCAAACTTCGCAGTTTAACCTGGTAGTCGCCTTCCTCGGTACCCGGTCTGAACTTGATTTCTTTAACTTGGATCAGCTTTTGTTTCTTCTTGGCGGCCTGCTGTTTTTTGTTTTGCTCGAACAGGTACTTGCCATAGTCCATTATTTTGCAAACCGGCGGATCGGCATTCGGAGAAATTTCTACAAGGTCCAAATTTGCCTCGTAGGCAAGCTGTTTAGCCTCCGTCAACGAAACAATACCGATTTGTTCGCCTTCTGCGCCAATGACTCTTACTTTTCTCGCAGTAATCTCATTATTCAGGCGCGTTGTATCTTTTTTAGAAGCGATGCCCTAATCCTCCAAGTTTTTATTATTCTCTGTTTGCAATCTCGACTCTCAAACGCTCGCTGAGTTGCTCGATTGTCAAACCGCCCAGATCTTCACCTTTTTGCGTCCGTACTGCAATGGTTTGGTTCTCCAATTCTTGGTCTCCGATAATGAGAAGATACGGCACGCGCTGGATTGAATGCTCGCGAATTTTAAAGCCTATCTTCTCATTTCTCAAGTCGATTTTTACCCGAAATCCCTGCTGTTCCAGCGACTTCCTCACTTGTTCGGCATAGTCGGCTTGACGATCGACGATATTCATAACCACCGCCTGCACCGGAGCAAGCCATAACGGAAACGTGCCGGCGTGATGTTCGATCAGAATGCCGATAAACCGTTCCAACGAGCCCAATATCGCTCGATGCAACATGACCGGAACTTGTCTTGACCCGTCTTCGGCGACGTAGCTGGCGTCCAGTCGCCCAGGCATTGAAAAATCGACTTGTATTGTACCGCATTGCCAGACCCTGCCAATACAGTCTTTCAAAGAAAATTCGATTTTCGGTCCGTAGAACGCGCCTTCTCCGGGTTGCAATTGCCAATCCAACCCCTTGTTGTTCAACGCCAGCTCAAGAGCTTGTTCGGCCTTATCCCAGACCGAATCGTCGCCGACACGGTTTTCCGGACGGGTAGAGAGCTTGATGATGACGTTTTCGAAACCGAAGTCTTTGTATACTTCGAACAACAAATCGATGAAAGTGGACACTTCATCCTGGATTTGTTCTTCGGTGCAAAAAATATGGGCATCGTCCTGCACGAAGTTTCTGACTCGCATCAAACCGTGCAAGGTACCCGACGGTTCGTTGCGATGGCAGGAACCGAATTCGGCCAGGCGAATCGGTAAGTCGCGATAACTCTTCAGCCCTTGGTTATAAATCTGGATATGGCAGGGACAGTTCATCGGCTTGACCGCATAATCGCGGCTTTCCGAATGCGTGGTGAAAATCATTTCGCCGAACTTGTCCCAATGCCCGGATTTCTCCCATAACGACCGGTCGACCACTTGCGGCGTTTTGACTTCGCCGTAACCATTGACTCGCAGTTTCGCCCGAATGTACTGTTCAACCTGCTGATAGATGGTCCAGCCCTTATCGTGCCAGAACACCATGCCCGGCGCCTCTTCTTGGGTGTGGAACAGACCCAACGCTTTGCCTAATTTTCGATGGTCGCGTTTTTCCGCTTCTTCCAATCGGTGCAGATGCTCTTTTAACGCCTTTTTGTCGCCCCATGCGGTGCCGTATATACGCTGCAGCATCTCATTGCTGGAGTCGCCACGCCAATAAGCGCCGGCTATCTTCATCAATTTGAACGCCTTGAGCTTTCCGGTACTGGGTACGTGGGGGCCGCGGCAAAGATCGGTAAAATCGCCCTGGCGATACAGAGACAAATCCTCGTTACTGGGAATCGACTCGATGATTTCGGCCTTGTAGTCTTCCCCCAAGCCTTTGAAAAATTGAACCGCGTCGTCCCGAGACAACACCGATCGTTCAATCTCTATATCCTCTGCCGCCAACTGCTGCATTCTATTCTCGATTGCCTGCAGATCTTCGGGCGTAAAGGCTCGCTCGTACGAAAAATCGTAATAAAAGCCGTTTTCGATAACCGGGCCAATCGTGACCTGTGCCCCGGGAAATAATTGTTTGACCGCTTGCGCCAACAAATGCGCAGTAGAATGACGAATGACTTCGATACCTTCTTCGTCTTTTTCGGTAATGATTTGCAGCTCCGCATCGTCCTCGATCAACTCGGACGCGTCGACCAAACGCCCATTCAACTTACCCGCCAGGGTTGCCTTGGCCAAGCCCGAGCCGATTGACCGCGCCACATCCATGACGGACACAGCCGCATCATAATTACGTTTGGAACCGTCCGGAAGGGTAATTACTGGCATTGTTATTTTCTTTGTCCGCAATAAAAAAAAGCACCACTAAGGATGCTTTCATATTTGGTAGGCGCGAGTGGATTCGAACCACCGACCCCCACCATGTCAAGGTGGTGCTCTAACCAACTGAGCTACGCGCCTGTCGTTTACCGTTCGAGCTGCGTATTATGACTGCTGTTTTCAGGGATTGCAATATTTTTTATCTCGTTCCGAATAAAAAATCGGCGCAGCCAATCAGCCGCGCCGTTCGCGACAGGCTTACCAGTTATAACTCAAGGTCGCATACACATTCCGACCATGAGAAGCAACCCGGACCGGTGTGCTTGCAGTGCTATTGATCCGATCCAGACCATTCAGATGATCATAGTGTTTGGTATCCAAGACATTTTCTATCCCGGCCCCAATCACAATCCCTTTATATGGTTTGTAACGACCTCTTAGATTGAGGAGCATATAGCCTTTGGTCTTTAACTCGTTGTTATAACCGGCTACGTCGCCCTGATCGGCCACAAAAACACCTTCGACAGCCCCCATCCACTCCGAATGTTCGTAGGTTACCTGAGTTCTGCCGTTCAACGGTGCGATCCGGTACAAATCGTCGTCTGCGGTCGGCGAATTCAGCCGCATTCCTCTGACATAGTTCAATCCGGCATCCAGGCGCCAGTTTTCGTCAATCGCATACCCGGCCTCGACATCCACACCAAACAGTTGGGCTTGAATATTGTCGAATTTCAAAGTACCGGCAGGAAGAGTCGCGGGCGCAGCAACCCCTTGAATGTAATCATCAACATAATGATAGAACGCGCGCGGCGAAACATACGCTTGCGCAGTATGCCAGTCCAAGCCCAATTCGAATTGGTATGCCGTTTCGTGATTCAGATTTAAATTGCCGACGTAGTTCCTGCCATCAGCTAGACCGGCGGTCGCCTCTGACGGATTCCATAAATACAGTTCCTGGTAGCTAGGAGCCCTGTTTTTGCGCGCAAAACCCACTTCCAAATCAAGGTCGGATGCCATTGCATAGCGAAATATGGCGGTCAGATCGACATCGTCGAAACTTCTCGTCCGCTCAGCAGCATTAAATTGGCTGGCAAGACTTTTCATCATGGCAGGCGCCATCATTTGATTTACGTACGCATTTCCCGAATTGGTCCAAGTGTGGGTGTAGCGAGCCCCCAATTCCAGTTCCAGGCGATCGGCGATTGCACCAGCCCATTCGGCAAAAGGGCTATAACGGTCTCGTTCCACATCATTGATAAACTCGCTCATTAACGCAAGCGACCCACCTACCGGCCCCATGAACATGTTTGCCTCGTGATTCGACTGATCGCCATTCACTCCTACCGTTAGTTCACCGTCGAATAAACCAAAGGAATAAGCCAAATCGATACCGCCGGACTCGACCTCAGCGCGTACAGCGATATCATTAGTTCGACCCGGCGTTAACGTTCCGCGCATCGTGAAATTATTCATCAGGTGGCGCATTTTCTGATAATAGATGTTCGTCTTCAGCTTAGCACCGTCACCCATATCCCAACTGTAATTGGCGTCGTACAAACCGCCCCTCACGTAAATGATATCCATCGGTAACGACGGCGTACCGGTATGCCCCGTATCGTTGTTACTGTAGTTAATTCCGAATTCGTGGCCGTCGCGCTGATAACCGTAGCCGGTGGTAAACGCGTTACGGTCATACTGAGTCGGAACCTGCTCTTGATTTTCCCTGATTCGATAATCATGCCCGCGCTCTTGGCTGCCGCTCAAATAGGCCTTATGATTTTTTGTGGCGACCGTTCCCAACAAGACGCCGTAATGACCGTCCTCGACGGAGCTAAAACCCATCGACGCCACACCGTTGGTCTCGATTCCGTCGCCGTCGGCAAAATGCCCCTTACGCGATTCCACTTGCATCGCCCCGCCGATGGTATCGATCCCGCTGCTCACCGGTGCGATACCCCTATGGACTTTCAGCGATCCGGTCAGCGAAGCGGGAATATGACTCAATGGCGGATCCATACTGTTCGGACCAACCTCCTTCATATTAGCCCCTTCGACAGAAACGTTAATGCGATTTCCATACATCCCGCGATACGCCGCAATACCGGTGAGCGGACCGTTGCGGTTAACGTTGGCGCCCGGAACGCGGGTCAATAACGATGCCGTATCTTTTAGCCCCGACGAATCGGGTGCAGTTGAAAATGTACCCGGCCTTTGATAAGTGCCTTCCACCACTATGGTGGGCAACTCCTGGTGTTCGGCAAACGCCTGAACCGGTATCGCCAAAGTTGCAGCAATCGCCAGATTAATTTGAGTTTTTAACATTTTCCCCTCAAAAAGCTTAACTTAAATCTAACTTATATGCACATTACAGACCATCGATTATTGTTTTTATGCAACAGTAACTTGCAAATTTGCAACAATCTAAATTAATTAAACTATGTTATTTCCCATACCGCGAGTGCGCCATATGCCGTAGTTTCCAAGTTTCTTCATTTTTTCTACGCCATTTTTTTGGATTATGATAATGTGCAGGCCATGGATCACCAACTTGCCTTCAGCACTTCTTATTTTTTCGCATTCGCGATGGGAATATTCAGCAGCCTTCACTGCTTAGGGATGTGCGGCTCGATCATCGGCAGTTTAACTTTAAGCCTGAGCCCCGAAATACGAGATAACAAACGCCGTCTATTCCCCTATGTCCTTAACTACAATATCGGGCGGATATTCAGCTATGTCGTAGCCGGCGCCATAGTCGGAATGTTTCACATTTTCTTTACCGTTCCGTTCGGCGAAATCCGAGGACATCGGATACTACAACTAATATCGGCTGTCTTCATGACTAGCGCGGGCCTTTATATCGGGGGATGGTTTCCTCGTTTCGCCTATGTCGAAAAAGCGGGATCGCGCCTTTGGAAACTGATCGAGCCCTACGGCAGAAAATTGATTCCCGTTAAAACCAAACTGCAAGCGTTTTTTTTCGGTGTCATCTGGGGTTGGCTGCCGTGCGGCCTGGTCTATGCTTCCCTGGCACTTGCCGCGACCACCGGAGATAGCCTTCGTAGCAGCCTCACTATGTTCTCTTTTGGCCTTGGGACTTTACCTGCAGTAATGGGTATCGGTATAATGACCGACGTTTTAAGCAAACTGTCCCGGATGCAGCGCTTTAAACAAATTATCGGTGCGTTGTTTATCATGCTCGCGATAATGGCTGCTTTCCCTTGGCTCTACCCGATGCGTTTACAACATTTTTAATGTGAAGAGGTTCTAGTGGATCATTTCAATTCTATTATTGGTCATTCTCCAGCATTTGAATCGTTGCTGCGTAGCGCAAAAGTCATCGCCGCAACCGACGTTACCGTGCTGATCAAAGGTGAAACCGGTACTGGAAAGGAAGTCCTGGCCCGCGCCATTCAACATGAAAGCTCGAGGGCCGGCAAGCCGTTTATAACGTTGAATTGCGCCGCGTTACCCGAAGGCTTGGTCGAATCCGAACTGTTCGGCCACAAGAAAGGAGCGTTTACCGGAGCAGTCGTCAACAAACAAGGATTATTCCAGGCGGCCGACGGCGGAACCTTGTTTCTGGACGAGGTAAACTCGTTACCTTTATCGATTCAGGCAAAATTGTTGCGTTTTCTGGAATCCGGCGAGTGCTTGGCGGTCGGCGAAACAAAACCTTACAAGGTTAACGTCCGCGTTATTGCGGCCACCAACTCTGATCTGCTTAAACAGATCGAAGAGGGAGATTTCCGCCAGGATTTGTATTTTCGCTTAAACGTAGTGCCGCTCGAACTTCCGTCGCTAAAAGAACGGACCGAGGACATCGAAGAGTTGGCCAAACATTTTTTCAAACACTTTGCCCAGGAACACGCACTGCAACCGCCTAAGTTCAGCAAGCAAGCGTTAAAAAAATTGCGTAGCTATCGGTGGCCGGGAAACATCCGGGAGCTGCGTAATTTATGCGAGCGCCTCAGCATTCTGCTGGCGGGAAAGGTCATCGAACCGGAAAATTTACCCCACGAATTCACCGAGAGTGTAGGCAACGAAGATATCGCCACCGAATTCAAGCTTCCCGAG
>JBNLFT010000124.1:0-7939 GCA_050305675.1 Methylococcaceae bacterium | reverse complement strand
GTTCGGAAATCGCCCTCGTCAGCTCGGACAAAATCAAGCTGCGACATCAGGCCCGGCTCGGCAACAAAGGCGCCCAAGCCGTCTTGAAATTATTCAAGACTCCCGACATCCTACTCGGCACGACGCTGGTCGGTACCAATATCGCCACCGTATCGCTGACCACGCTGGGAACGTTGTTGCTGGTCGATTGGTTCGGCGACAACGCCGACCTTTACGCGCTGCTGATCTACTCGCCGTTATTCCTGATTTTCGGCGAAATCGTCCCGAAGAGCATTTACCAGCAACATGCCACCTTAATCGCGCCGTACATCGTTCGCGTCCTGTCGGTGTTCACTTGGGTGTTCTTTCCGGTGATTTTCGTCTTCTCCCGCATTGCCCGTCTGTTGGCGCGACTGGCCGGCAGCGTGAAATCGGATTCCAGCCTGTTCATCTCGCGCGAACAAATGCGTTCGTTGGTGGAAATGGCCGAAATGGGAAGCAATCTCGACGTGTTCGACCGCTACCGCATCAAGCGCGCGATCCGTTTTTCCGATACCACGGTCGGCCAAGTCATGACCCCGGTCGCGGACATGGTGGCGCTGGACAAGGACAGTTCACTGGACAATGCGGTCAGGCTGGCCAAGTCGCTCAGTTTCAACGATATCCCGATATACGACGGCAACATCAGCAATATCATCGGCATCCTGTCGCTGACGCCTTGGGAAGTGATGGAATTGGACCTGAAAAACGACAAGCTGAACGAAATCATCCGCCCGGCGTTGTTCGTGACCGAAAACCAATATCTGGAAGAGCTTTTCCAATTGTTCGACAAACAGAACTGCCGCACCGCCATCGCGGTCGACGAATTCGGCACTTGCATCGGGATGATCAGCAAACAGGATTTGTACGAAGAGGTCGTCGGCGATCTGGAGGACACGCCAGAAGACCAGTCGCGCCGACGCTACCGGACCCGCATGATGTGTCAAAGACTCGGCGAGGATTCGATGCTGCTCGACGCCAAGTTGCCCATTTCCGAAGTCAACGAAATTCTCGGCACCGAAATCAACGGCCAGGATTACTTTTCCCTGGGCGGATTGATGTTGGCCCACCTCCACCACCTGCCTACGGCCTCGGAAAGCTTCGAGGATTACGGCTTCCGCTTCACGATCCATGCCATGAGCCAACGCGCGATCAAGACGGTGCGGATCGACAAAATTACGGACCGCGCCCGAAAACTTTAATCCGACTAATTTCCGAAAGATCTCCTTCCCCGTTCCGGGAGAAGATGGCTAGCCCGAAGCGGCCGTTGGGGAAATTTCAACGCGAGCGCGAAACGGCGGCCACCGTTTCGGCTCAACGCATATCCGTTCAAATTATAAGGTTTAATTAAGGGTCGTTTGCTATAACCGTACCCGAAGCGAATGCGATCGCATCATCCGAATGGCGTGATCCTTACCGCCAGTACCAGTCACGCTCTTTGCCTCTTCGCGCTAAATCTTAGGGAACCTGATAATGACTCAGAATGAACAAAAACGGCACTCGAAACCAACGAGTATCGCCTCGCTATTGCTAATCGCACTGTTGGGGCCGCTAGCCAGCGTATCGGCCTACGCTATCAATCTGGTAGATTTGGGGGCCAACGTGGACCCCCGCGACATCAATAATTTCGGCACGGTTGTCGGGGCCAGGAATACCGACCAATATCCCACCGTCGCCTTTCGCTGGACGTCGGCATCCGGTTACGAAAATCTCGACGGAACGATCGCCAACGCCGTCAACGATCGGGAGGAGATTACCGGTAATACGCTGACCGGCGCTTTCTTTTACGACGGCACCGCACTGCATTATATCGGCGATTATTATACCGGCAGCGGCGTCAATGCCCTGGGAAAAGTAGCCGGCAGCAAGTCCAAAGACAACCCTTATCGAGCCGCGCCACGGCCGGTCGATCCGGCAATTTACGACCCGAACGCCAACGGGCAAAAATGGGACGTGCTGGATGTCGCCAATGTCTATCCGCGCGGCACCCGCCAGGGCGTATATGCCGATCTCTACGCGTTGCTTTCGATTAACGATGACGGCTTTGCGGTCGGCAAGAAAAGCCGCTACGGATTGAGCGGTTCGTCGGCCATCATGACGACGCCGGAATTTAATTCCGTTGCCTTCCTGCCGATTCCGAACGGCGGCTATGCCAGCGCGATCAACAATCACAACCTGATCGTCGGTACCACCGGAAGCAATGCAAGCGCAGGCGAATACTCTTACGGATTTATCTACAACGGCGTTACGCTAACCAACCTGGGGACCTTACCCAGCAACGGCCCGGGCTCCGCACCCGGATTGACCAGCTCCGCTGCCGACATCAACGACGCCAACCAGGTTGTCGGTAATTCCTGGCTGGTGACGGCGTTGACCAGTCTCTACGAACCGGAGAAGTACCACGGCTTTTTATGGGAAAACGGGCATATGACCGATCTGAACGATCTGATCGTCGGCTTGCCCAACGCCAACAACTGGATTTTGACCCGCGCCAACGCCATCAACGAAAACGGCGACATCGTGGGCGTCGGTTTGCTCAACGGCATCGAACACGGTTTTCTGCTGGCTTCTGAGCAAGTGCCGCCGCCTCCCGAAAACCTGCCCCCGGTGGCCGTTGCCGGTGCCGATCAAACCTCGGGCAAGGCACCTCTTACGGTAAACTTTACCGGTACCGGTTCATCCGATCCGGAAGGTTCCGCTCTGGCCTACGCGTGGGATTTTGGCGACGGCTCTAGCTCCTCCGAACCTAGTTCCACCCATGACTTTACCCAGGCCGGTACATACGTGGTCCAGCTGACGGTTACCGACGACCAAGGATTGGCCGATACGGCTCAGCTGGAAATCGTCGCCAAGGGGAGAAAAAGATAACCCGGCGGGTTTCGGGCGTATAAATTCATCATCCTCGCCATCGCCGTCATTGACCGCCTTCGGCGGTGGTCACCGAGGCGCGCACATCCGCGATCAATCGATCGCGGTCCTCCTCCGCACGCCGCACAAACTCCGCCGGAGCCGCCGAATCCTGATATTTCGCCCCCCAAACGATCAGGTCTATCAGCAGCGGTATCAGGTCCGCCCCCTTAGCGGTCAGTGTGTAGATCACCTGACGGGCATTTTGCGGATCCGGGTTGCGCGCCACAATACCCCCAGCCTCCAAGGTTCGCAAGCGGCTGGAGAGTATGTTGGTGGCGATCCGCTCTTCCGAGGCGAGAAAGTCGCGAAAGTGTCGCTTGTTTTTAAACACCAGATCGCGCAGTACCAGCAGCGTCCATTTATCGCCAAGAATATCGAGCGATAGACTGATCGGGCAGCGCGAACGTTGTTGGGGAGACGACTTTTTCATAGACGGCATTAAAAAACACTTGCATTTTAAAAGCAACAGCCTATTATTACTTGCAATTTGCAATCCATTATAACTAGGTATCTCGACCATGTACCACCGAGAAATCGCCCTGGGAACGCTGGGTTACACCATCGCCACCTTTACCTTGGCCGTTGTCTGGCATGTCGTTCTGTTCGAAGACCTCTATCGCGAATTCGGCTATTTCAAGGGACAACCCAACTTCGGCGCCGGCTTCGTCACCATCCTGATACAAGGGCTCATAGTCTCCTTCTGCTACCCGTACCTATCAATTAGCGACGGCAATTTCGTCAAAGGGCTCAAAGTCTCCTATCTGTTCGGATTGTATTTGTGGACCTCCCATGTACTTGGATTCGTCGCAAAACAGAACGTCGAGCGGGTCGCACTCTTCATCCCGATGGAAAGTTTTTATCTGCTGCTTCAATTCACTCTGTTCGGGCTGCTAATTGGTTTTATTTACCGGCGCAAATAGATGGCCCACGACGAACTGCTCAACCGGCGCATCCGCTCCGTCCTCTCCAATAAACAGGAGTTCGAGGAACGCAACATGTTCGGTGGAATCTGCTTTCTGATAAACGGCAACATGGTCTGCGGCGCCGACAGCAAGAACGGCCTGATGCTTCGAGTGGGCCCGGACCAATACGACGCCGTGCTGAAGCTCGAACATACGCGCGAAATGGATTTCACCGGCAGATCGATGAAAGGTTTTGTCTTTGTCGAAAAAGCGGGATACGCCAGCGATGCGCAATTGGAGGCATGGCTGGACAAAGCGTTGGACTTCGCCGGTAAACTGCCGCCCAAGAAGAAACGCTGATTCATATCTCGTAAACCGCTTTTCCCAAGCCTGTTTTCAGAAACGCCCGCTGCCTGCCGCGATTCCGGGAAGCGTCGCCGTTTTCCGGTCACGCCCTATACCGCATAGCAACCCCCGTTCAACCCGGATATGTCACGACGGAAATGGAATTCCGGCAAAGCGGGCGAAAAGGTTGGACAAACGTCACGAATGCCCTAGCCGGCTCCGGCTTGAGCGATGTTGTTCAAGATTCCAAGCCCGATTTGTCGAAAAACCGTTCGGGCACGAACCGTACCCGGTAAACATGCCTCCCCTGGGAAACTCCACCGTTTGGTTGCTAATACCCGTTTAGAACACCAAGGGCGCCTGCGCGAAATATCCGGGTTAAATACAGTATTTGTACATTTCCTTCCAATGTCGGTTAAAAGCCATGTCCGAATGCAAGATATGGTTGGTCCATTTGTCCAAAAACTCCTGCAAATCCCCGCGATGACAGGCATCCAGCTCAATCTTGTGGGTTAACATCAGCAATTGCTCCAGCATCATCCGATGCTCCCCGACATGATTTTCAAAATCGCGAAAACCGACTTTTTGCATGACGGCCTCCTCGTCGGCGAAATGGACTTTTACATGTTGCATCAGTTCGTCGATCGCGCCAAGCAGTTCCGGTTTATGCGTGATGTGGAGCAATTTTTCCGCCAGCTCGAAAAAGTCCTTATGCTCCCGATCGATTTTTTCCTCCCCAAATGCGTAGCGGTCTTGCCACGTAAAATGGACCATGCTTCCCGGCTGTGCCGGTTTCTGTAAGCCGGCTTGCCGATGCTTGGCTAAATGGCCGGGAGTACCCGAAGGCGCCGTCTTGAAGACGAAATCCTGTCTGGCGTGATGGTAGCTGTCGCCGTTATAAAAATTGCCGTATATCTGGGTCAGTTCGAATTTCCGATAGGCGGCCAGAGGCTTGTTGCTTTCGTCGACGCTACGGACCTTCGCCTTGTTCGACAGCAACGCTTGCAGTTCGGTCGGACGGTCGAGGTAGGTATCGACGAGATGCCCGACTTGGACGGCAAACACCGGATGCCGACCAGCCAAGACCTTATCTACCAATCCGATCCGAAGGGCGGTTTTGGCGCTGACCGGTAAACCCTGCTCGGTCAGCTGGGTGGCGACATCCCGGCCGACGCGTTTGGGCAGCAAGTAGGTCCAATAATCGGAACCGTACAAGTCGCCCATATTTTTGTAGTGCGGATTGAAAACCACGCCGTCTCTAGCCACCACCAAATCGGCCGCGATCGCCAACATGGCCCCGCCCGCGCCGGCGTTGCCCGCTACGGCGGAAATGGTCAACTTATCCGGGGTATCGATGATCCGACAAATCAGGTCGTCCAAGGCATTGATGTTTCGCCAGGACTCTTCCGTGGGGTTTTCCGCGGCCTCGATTTGACTGAGGTGGATACCGTTGGACCAAAACTCCTCTCCGCCCATCAGAACGATGACTTTAGCGTCCGACGCCGCCACATGTTGATACACCGACTCCAACAGCCGGCACTGCGAGGTACTCATGGCTCCGTTATGAAACGGAAAATACAGATAAGCGGCCTCCCCGCTTCGCTCGTACCACGTCTCCTGGCAAGCCAACTGCCGCCCGGGCTGACGGTAATCGATTTCTATGGTTTCGACCGCTTCGGACCGCTCGTTTTGCGGCATCGGCCATATTGCTTTCAACGCTTGCATCGCCGGCAGTTTAATCCCCTTGCCGTCTGCCAACTTGGGTTTCAAATGGCCGATCCAGATCGCTCCGTCCATCGTGGCGCGACATATCGCCTGTTCGCTCTTGGCGATTATGTCACCGGGATTGCCGGATAACCGGTGCTCTTTATGGGCATTGAACAGATAAAACAACTGACCGAATATCTCGTCCAATACGCCGGGGTTGCCGTCCGCGGCGTAAATGCGTTTGAGGATGTCGTCCGTCGTCTGCTTTTGCCAGTCGATTTTTCGGTCCGTTTGTCTCATCGGCGGGCGCAATCGCCCTCTGATGTCCGCTGCACCGTAATCCAATGGCTCGGGCCGAAAATTCGGCGTGCCGAAATTGGTTAACGCATCCCATAGACAATCGACCGCGGCTTGGGTCACCTCGCGGTTGAACAGGCTGTTTTTCGTGGCCGCGCGTACCGGAAACGTTCTGCTGGACCAAATCGGCCCGGCATCGATTTCCTCGGTGGCTTCGAACAAGGTTACGCCCCATTCGCGTTCGCCACGTTGTATCGCCCAATCCAGCAACGACGGGCCGCGTTCGCCCTTGATGCCGGGATGAACGATTAAACACTTGTAGTTCAAGTAAATATCGGCCGGTAGTCTACGAGTTAAAAAAGGACATACAATTAAATCCGGCCGGTAAAGTTGTACGCCCTCGCACAAATGAGCGTCGTCGCCCAAATGCAGTTCGACGGAAACGTCATATCCGGCATCGTTCAATTCGGTGAAAAAGCGTTGCGTGAGTCCGGAAAATGCGTTTGAAATGAGTAGGATTTTCATGTCTACCTCCTGAAACGGGGTAACTCTTTATAAAGCCGGCTCGACCTGGCTTAGGCGTCGGGGACTCCAGGGCAAGGTCGACCCGGTCAAGCGCGCCGCCCGAAAAACGGTTATCCAAATTCGCAACGAGTCGCTGCTGCGCCTGGCTCGAATTTAGGCGCAATTCGAAGCCTTGATGCGGGCGAACCGTAGGGTTTGGCGCAAATCCATCATTATGCAGGCGCGCTTTTTATGCAATGACAACAATCCCTCGATTTCGGCCAAAAAAACGCTTCCGTCCGCAGGCATCAAACAAGGCCGCCGGCACGCGCCTAGCAATCGCCGTCGAAACAAGCTGATAGGACATAAGCGCCGATTTGAGCGGGTTGGCGCCGTAAGCCGTCGCCTTTAGGCCAAGCCGGGAGTCGCCGGTGCTGTCATTCAGATAGGTAATGTGATATAGATTCATAACCGAACCGCTATCGGCCGCAAACGGCGCCGAAACGGCGGCAATGCCGCTACCGCCGAGCGGCCGCATCACTCGGTTGGAAATCGGTTTCATCAAACAAACGAAAACGGTATGTCATGCCTGTCGATCAACCGCTTCGAAGCTTGTCCCAGTTACCCGGTCCCAAGGGCCTGCCGGTCTTCGGCAACCTGTTTCAGATCGATCTGAACGAATTGCATCGCATACTGGAATACTGGGCCGGACTCTACGGCGATATCTACTTGTTCAAGTTAGCCAACAAGCCCATCGTCGTCATCGGCGATAGCGAACTGGTGCAGACCGTGCTGCGCGACCGTCCGCAACGCTATCGGCGCATACGTTCGATCGAAACGGTCGCGCGCGAATTAGGCACCCACGGCGTGTTTTCCGCCGAAGGGGAGCAATGGGAAAGGCACCGGCTGCTGACGATGCAGGCATTCAAGCCCGATAATTTGCGGCGGTTTTTTCCCACCCTGCGCCGGATCACGGAACGTTTGCAAAGGCGTTGGCGACACCTGGCCGACGCCAAGGAAACGGTAGAGGTCGACAAGGACTGGATGCGCTTTACGGTCGATGTCACCACGCAATTTGCCTTCGGCTACGACATCAATCTGTTGGAAAACGAAAGCGACGACTTTCAACAGCATCTGGAAAAACAGCTTCCGGTTTTCAATCGGCGGGCGGTCGCGCCGTTTCCTTACTGGCATTACGTCAAACTGCCCAGCGATCGCGTGATGGAAGACTCCCTAACCGCGATCAAACGAACCAT
>JBNLFT010000123.1:0-7957 GCA_050305675.1 Methylococcaceae bacterium | reverse complement strand
CTCATCCTCTTTCTTATTGTCAACCGGTATCCAGCCTAATAAAATATAAGTCATGCAAAAAACTGATATTTATGAATTTATTGAATGCATGGCCGCATTGATCCGCACCGAGGAACGCCGCAAGTGCACGGAATTGGGCCTGCAGCCGGTCCATTTTCAGTTGCTGAACTACCTCGCTCGCTGCAATAAATACAGCGATACGCCGGCCGCCACTGCCAATTTCCTCGGAATGACCCGCGGCACCGTCTCGCAATCGATTATTATTCTTGAAAAAAAGGGTTACATTGCAAAAATTCAGGACGAACACGACAAACGCGTCGTCCATTTGTCGCTGCTGGATAAGGGCAGGGAAATTTTGCAACAGGCTCGGCCGACCGAACTGTTCAACAACGCGGTCAAAATCTTCAATTCCGAGATTTCCAGCATGAGCGGCGACAAGATTTTCGCGCATGCACTGACGGCCTTGCAAAAAGCCAATAACTCGCAAACCTTCGGCACTTGCAAGACATGCAAACACTTCAGCATCGTAGGTGACGGCTATTTTTGTCAATTGACCCGAGAAGAATTATCCCAGGAAGACAGCGAAAAAATATGCCAAGAGCATACGCCGTCATGACTGCGACATTTTTTCGCCTTTGTCCCGCCACAAGCGGTTAAAATCGCCCACTTTGTTTACGGGCCTCGCATGGCAATTCACCGCATCGCACTCACTTCAGGCGAACCGGCCGGTATCGGTCCCGACCTGTGCGTTCAATTGGCGCAACAACCGCAAAACTGCGAGATCGTCGTGTTTGGCGACCCCGGATTATTGCAGGAACGAGCCGCCCTGCTGAATTGTCCGCTAAGCATCGAGCGCTTCGACTCTTCCGCGCCGGCAAAAGCGCAGCAACCCGGTTTACTCAGGGTGTTTCCGATCGCCCTGAACGAGCGCTGCCAGATCGGCGCACCGAACCCAACCAATAGCCGATACGTATTGGAAACCATCGACAAAGCGACCACCGGCTGTCTGCAAGGCTGGCTCGATGCTGTGGTAACGGCGCCGGTCCATAAAGCCGTAATCAACGATGCCGGTATACCGTTTAGCGGCCATACCGAGTATATCGCAGAAATTACCGGCGGCCACCCGGTCATGATGTTGGCGACCCCCGGTCTGAGAGTGGCCCTGGCCACCACCCACCTGCCGCTGGCCGACGTCAGCCGGGCCATCACGGCGGCGACGCTGACCCGAGTCATCACGATCCTGGATCGAGATCTACGCCTGCGCTTTGCCATCGAACGCCCGAATATTCTGATCTGCGGATTGAACCCCCATGCGGGTGAAAACGGCCACCTGGGGCGAGAGGAGATCGACATCATCGGCCCGGTAATTGCTGGACTTACCAAAAAAGGATTGAACCTGCAAGGCCCACTGCCGGCCGATACCGTGTTCACGCCGAAACATTTGCAGCGCGCCGATGCCGTGTTGGCAATGTACCATGACCAGGGCTTGCCGGTGCTAAAACATGTCGGTTTCGGCCAAGCCGTCAATATTACGCTGGGGCTGCCGATCATCCGCACCTCGGTCGACCACGGTACCGCGTTGGAACTGGCCGGCAGCGGCAAAGCCGAAACCGGGAGCCTGTATTACGCAATCGCAACGGCGCTGGAAATGGCGTCGGCAAGGAGGCACTGAGGAAATGGCACACAAAGCTCGCAAGCGTTTCGGTCAGAATTTCCTGCATGACCATAACGTCATCAACAACATCCTTTCCCATATTCAGCTATCCGCCGCTCAACATTGGGTGGAAATCGGCCCCGGTCTCGGCGCGTTGACCGAGCCTCTGCTGCGGGAAAATATCTCGCTCGACGTTGTCGAACTGGACCGTGATTTGGTCGCCTACCTAAAGGAAAAATTCCAACAGTACAGTAATCTCACCGTGCACAGCGCCGATGCGCTGACCTTCGATTTCTCCGCGCTGCCCAAAGGCAGCGAAAAACTGCGTGTCATCGGCAACCTACCCTACAATATTTCCACGCCGTTAATGTTTCACTTGCTGGACAGTGCCGCCTGCATCGAGGACATGCATTTTATGTTGCAGAAGGAAGTCGTCGAGCGGATTTGCGCCGAACCGGGCACAAAAAAGTTCGGGCGGTTGAGCGTCATGATGCAATATTATTGCGAAACCGAGTTCTTATTCGACGTGCCGCCCGAAAGTTTTAGCCCAGCGCCGAAGGTCATGTCGGCGATCGTCAGGCTGGTACCGTTTGCACAACCCCCGGTTAAGGTATACAATCCAAATTCCCTGAACGAAGTGGTAACCCATGCCTTTTCGCAGCGCCGCAAGACGATCCGAAACGCTTTGCGCAAACTGCTTAGCGAGGGTCAAATCGTCGAGCTGGGTATCGATCCCAGTCTGCGAGCTGAATCCATCACCCTCGCCGAATTTGCGGCTCTCGCCAACCTCGTCAACGATCTGAAATCGCCGCAATAAGCCGGGTGCGACAATATGTCACGCGACGATTTGTCACATTCCGCAAGCACCGGATTATGGCTAGAATATATGCAACTCTTAAATGCGCTCCTAGTTACAGGAACACTTTTTTTCAGAGCATATATCCTAAAAACTCACTCAATGCGGCTTATTAGCCGCATTTTTTTGCCTTCCGCATTGTCGGCGTTGCGTTCCAAGCCCCAGTCTTTCCACTTCGACCGATAAACTTTACCCGCTCGATTTTGTCTTAAGTCATTATTCGAAAAGCATGAGGAAGGTTTGTCATGCAACTAAATCTGAGCGAAGTTCATCCGAAACTTACCTTACCGAACTTGTTAACCGGCTGCAGGTTCGTGTTTTCGCCTTTTTTACTATGGCTGGCGTGGTTCGGCTATTCCCAGGCGTTTTTGGTCCTGCTGGCGTTAACCTTTCTGACCGATGCCTTGGACGGTCTGGTCGCCAGATTGACCGATCAAGTCACCCACTTTGGCGCCAAATTGGATAGCTGGGCCGATCTGGTGACGTATTTGACGGTCGGTTTCGGCACTTGGTGGCTATGGCGCGATATCGTCCACCGCGAAGACATTTACGTCTATATCATTATCGCCTGCTACCTGATCCCGCTAGGCTACAGTTTTCTAAAATTCGGCAAGTCCACGAGCTACCATACCTGGCTGGCGAAGCTCTCGGCGGTCGCGGTTGCGCTGGCAATTTATCCGCTGTTTTTGGCCAATATCGTCTGGCCGTTCCGGCTGGCGGTGGCGATCTACATCGTCACCGCGATCGAACAGATCGCCATTACCGCAGTCCTGAACGAGCCTTTCAGCAACGTCAACACGGTGTTTCAACTCGACCCCAACCGTAAGCGTTCGCTGTAGCCGGCTTGACGTCAAGCGTATAACGTGTCGATATTCCGCCTTGCATCGTTCCGCACAGACATATATGATTACCCGTATATTTATCGGAGCCGCTCGTTATGCTGACGCCCGTCCAACTTTTCAAATGCTTGTCCGACGAAACCCGTTTGCGTTGCGTCACCCTATTACAGCAACACGGCAAACTTTGCGTTTGCGAATTGACTGCGGCGCTCGCCTTGTCGCAGCCTAAAATTTCCCGCCATCTGGCGCAACTGCGCCAATACGGCTTGCTTCTGGATAGTCGCGAAGGGCAATGGGTTTATTATCGGATCAGTCCCGACTTGCCGGCTTGGGCATGGCCGTTGTTGGAACAGGCGTTGGCCGCAGTCCGGGAAACAGCGCAATTTCAGTCCGACTCGCAACGTTTGCAAAAAATGGAAAACCGCCCAGACAACGCATTTTGTTGTTAATTTAATTTTGTTAGTATATATTATTATCCGTATATCTTTATAATGAGATTCCTATGAAACGACTACATGTTCACCTATCCGTCGACAACCTCGAACGCAACATAGACTTTTACAGCACCCTGTTCGGCGTTCGACCGACCGTACGCCACGAAGACTATGCCAAGTGGATGTTGGACGATCCACGCGTTAATTTCGCGATATCCAACCGAAGCAAGCATCTCGGGCTCGATCATCTCGGCATACAAGCCGAGGACGATACAGAGCTACAGGCCGTCAAACAGCAGCTGGACGCAACGCAGGCGCCAATCGAGGAGCAAACCGGCGCCGCCTGCTGTTACGCGCGTTCCGACAAATACTGGGTCACCGATCCCCAGGGAATAGCCTGGGAATCCTTCCGCACCTTAAGCGACATCCCAACCTTTAACGACAGCGAAGCCGCGTCAGACGGCGAAAACCCTTTCGCTTGCCGACCGGCGGAAGGTAAATCCTCTTCCTGTTGCGGATAGTTTTGGAGAGAGGAAAATGCTGAACGTACTAGTCATTTGCACCGGAAATTCCTGCCGTAGCGTGATTGGGGAGGCCTTGCTCAACCATATGGGCAAGGGCCGGATCCAAGCTTTCTCCGCCGGCAGTCAACCGCTGGGCCGGTTGAATGCCGGGGCCGTCGCGTTATTGCAGCGTCACGGCCACGACACCTCCGATTTTTACAGTAAATCGTGGGATAGCCTGGAGGAGCAAAAAATCGATCTCGCCATTACGGTATGCGATAGTGCCGCCGGGGAGGTCTGTCCGGCTTATTTAAGGCCGATCCCGAAAGCGCATTGGGGCACCGTCGATCCGGGCCACGTCAAAGGCTCCGACGAGCAGATTGCGGCCGCTTTCGAGCACACTTACATGTTATTCGAGCAGCGCATCGGCGAAATGCTGGCGTTGCCGCTGGAAGAGATGACTACCGAAGAAGTCGCCGCACAACTCGCCACCATCGGCCAACGATATCGATAAAGATCCAG
Source organism: Methylococcaceae bacterium (assembly GCA_050305675.1). Classification (GTDB taxonomy): domain Bacteria; phylum Pseudomonadota; class Gammaproteobacteria; order Methylococcales; family Methylomonadaceae; genus Methylomarinum. Next base: position 3,149 of record JBNLFT010000123.1, on the reverse strand, counting down.
GGATATCCATGAACGAAAAACAGCCCGCAATGAGTTTTTTCGAGCGTTATCTGACCGTTTGGGTAGGTCTGTGCATCATCGCAGGGATCCTGCTGGGGAGTGTTGCGCCGCAATTTGCGCAGACATTAGACGGCATGAGTATCGAGGTCAACGGCGCCCCGGTCGTGTCGGTTCCCATCGCTTTCTGCCTGTTTTTCATGATGTACCCGATCATGGTGAAGATCGATTTTGGCGAAGTAATCAGAGCCGGCAAGAGCGTAAAACCGGTTTCCCTGACGTTGCTGGTGAACTGGGCCGTCAAACCGTTCACCATGTATGCGATCGCCTATCTGTTTTTGGGACTATTGTTCCGCGAATTGATCGGCAGCGACGCCATCGACCTGGTGAAACTGCCCTTCGGGCTGGATCTGCCGGTCGGCAGTCATTACGGTGCCGGCACGGTGGTGTTCCAGGAAGGCGGCAAAATGCTGGCGGTACCGTTATGGCGCAGCTACCTGGCCGGTTGCATCCTGCTTGGTGTCGCGCCTTGTACCGCAATGGTATTGGTCTGGGGGCATCTGGCCCAGGGCAATCCCGGCCATACCCTGGTAATGGTCGCGATTAACTCGTTAATCATGCTGCCGCTCTACGGACTGATAGGCGGTTTCCTGCTTGGCGTCGGACAGTTGCCCGTCCCTTGGCGGGCGCTGCTGCTGTCGATAGGTGTTTATGTCGCCCTGCCGCTGTTCGCCGGCTATTTTTCCCGACGCTGGATTATCGCTTACAAGGGGCCAGACTGGTTCGAGGGTAAGTTCTTGCACCTGCTGACGCCGATCACGATTGTCGCCTTGCTGGTGACACTGGTCCTGTTGTTCTCCTTCAAAGGCGAAGTCATTACCGCCAATCCGCTGACCATCCTGTGGATCGCCATTCCGCTGACGCTGCAAACGGTATTGATTTTTGCGCTTACCTATTGGCTGGCGAAGCTGTGGCGTTTTTCTTACCAAAATGCCGCCCCCTCCGCGCTGATCGGAGCCTCCAATCATTTCGAAGTCGCCATCGCCACCGCGGTGATGTTGTTCGGGTTGTCCTCCGGAGCGGCCTTGGCTACGGTCGTCGGCGTATTGATCGAGGTCCCTCTGATGCTGGCGCTGGTGGCATTTTGCAAACAAAGCAAGGTCTGGTTTTAGGCTGATACGAACGCTAAATCAGACCGGCGCGGATCGGGCGGAAGGCGGCTTTGCGGCGCAAAGCCGTTCTTAAACTCGTCTACGCCAGCGCCTCGGCCGATTGCGTTCGCCGGGTCAGGAATCGCCTCTCCAACTGACCTCCACCAGCTGCGTTTGTTGCTGTTCCGACAAATGCAGGATATTCTCGCAGTGCCGGTTGTGGACGGTGATTCCTTTGTGATGGGTGATGAAACCGATGATCTCGTCACCTGTTTGCGGACTGCAGCAATGCGCCAGCGTCGTTTCCACATTGCTGATGCCTTCCACCAGAATTTCTGTTTTCAGTTTCTTGCCGCTTTTGCCGCGCGCTACGACGCGAGCCGGTTTTTTGAAGGCGTTTTGTAACTGATTGCCGGTAATTTCGCCGCGGCCGACCAATACCAGCAATCTTTCTTCGTCCGCCAGCTTGAAATAGCTGAGTAACCCGGCGAGGGCTTCCTGGCCGAGGCCGAGTTGCTGAAACAATCGGTCGACGATCTTGCGCCCTGCCGCCAGGTGCTTATCGAAGCTCTGTTGCTTGATCCAATTTTTTACCTTGGCAATCGCCCGCTGGCTCTTCAAATAACCTAGATGCGGCTCTATCCACTGCCGGTTGGGACCGCCCTCCTTGGCGGTCAGAATCTCCACCCGCTCCCCGGTCTGCAGCGGATAGGTCAGCGGGACGATTCGCCCGTTGACCTTGGCGCCGCGGCAACGATGCCCGACCTCGGTATGTACCGCGTAGGCAAAATCCACCGGCGTCGAACCTTTCACCAAATCGATCAGCCGCCCGGCCGGAGTCAACACGTAAACCCGATCGTCGTACATCTCGGATTTAAAACCCTCGAGCAGTTGTTCGTCGCCTTCCCGGTCGTCCAACAAGCGGCGCAACGAGGCGATAGTCTTATCGATCGCCGCGCTGTGATGACCGCCTTCCTTATAACGCCAATGAGCCGCCACGCCCAGTTCGGCGAATTCATGCATCTCGCGGGTGCGAATCTGTACTTCGATGCGATGCCCTTGCTGATCCACGATCACGGTATGCAACGACTGGTAGCCGTTCGCTTTGGGGTTGGCGATGTAGTCGTCGAATTCCTTGGGGATATATTGCCAGCGGTCGTGCACGATGCCGAGCACCGTGTAACAAGTTGTCAGCTTGTCGACGATGACCCGTACCGCCAGCAAATCGTACAGCTCGTCGATGTCAAGTTGCTTGCGCTTCATCTTTTTCCAGATGCTGTAAAGGTGTTTGGGCCTGCCGGCAATGTCGGCATCGATGCACTCGTGCTTCAATGTCTCCTGCAAGGCATCGATGAAGCTGTTGATGGTCTGTTCCCGCTGCATCCGAGTTGCGGCCAGCGACTTGACCAGTTGCAGGTAGCTCTGCGGCTGAAGGTAACGGAAGGCCATATCCTCCAGCTCCCACTTCAGTTGGCTGACACCAAGACGGTTGGCGATAGGCGCGTAGATATCGAGCGTTTCGCGGGCAATATAGCGCCTGACTTCGTAGTCCTCGCCGGCGATATTGCGCAAGCGCTGGATGCGGAACGCCAGTTTGATCAACACCGCCCGCACATCCTTGACCACAGAAAACAACATCCTACGCAAGATCTCGGCTTGGTTCGGCTGATCGGCCATTTCAGTGGAATATACCTTCTGCCGGTTCAACCAATTGACGTCGCGCACCAATGCTGCCACCGTTTGGCCGAATTGCGGGGCAAAATCGAAATTGGGTCGTGCCTCATTGAATACCGGATCCGACAGCACCGCCGCCGTGATCGTTTCGGCATCGACGTGAAATCCCGTCAGTACCGATGCCACCTCGGCGCCTCTCGGACGTCGGCACGATTGGGGCCGTTCCACTTCATCGACCACCGCCAACGCACGCTCGATCAGAAGCCGCTTAGGTTCGGTAAACTGTTCCATCGAATCGCTGATTAATACTGCACTGCTGTTTCTCAT
>JBNLFT010000122.1:0-8021 GCA_050305675.1 Methylococcaceae bacterium | reverse complement strand
GGATCCCGGAAAATTGCGCAATTAACGTCAATTCATAGGCGTCCCCGCCGGCGCCGGCTGCCGCAACATTGCCGGCAGCAACCTCGTTGCCTTGCAGAACATGCCGAGTCACCGAAGTTTGATAGTAACCGGAAAAACTGTCCCCCGCTCCGGATTTGATCAACCCGATGCCCGCCCCAAGCGCATAGGTATCGAATTCTTCGGTTGCCGATTGTCCCGGATAAGTCGCCGTTCCGACCCAAGCGTAAGCGGCCTTTGTCGTTTGCGCGAACAAACACAAACAAATTGCGGTAAACAACGAATAACTACTGACTTTCACGTTGCACTAACTCTCTCTTGACTGTGATGGAAAACTGGTTCTCGTTTACGATGGCTGCCGTCTTGAGCTGGCGCCTTTGGCGAACAACAATGCCAGCGCCGGAAAAAACAAGGCGAATGAAGCCGGCAACGGGACCGGCGCCAGCGCAGCGTAGTTGCCGATGTAGATGCTACCGGTCGCCTCGAAGACCGAATCGACGATCGGTTCGGGCGAGAAGAATAGAAAACGGCCCGACTGATCGAAACCATTCGGTACCGAAGCGAGAACCGTCAAACCCGTCATATCGTCGATACCCGGCGTCTGATCGTACAGGTAGAAATCAATACTCTGCGCCGTCAAACTCGTTGAGCCGGAGACGGTAAAATCGGTGGTTCTAGTGAACACCGAATAATCCAGATACAGGCTGCCGTCGATAAACACCGTGACGGTGCCCGCACCGTCCCCGGCCATCGATCCGGAATCTATCCCTAGCGTCACAACATTCGAATCATTCGGCTCCGTAACACCCCCGTTGGTGAACGTTACACCGGGATTTAACGAGATCGTTCCGCCTCCGGCGACAAGATCTCCGTCCCGGATGCTACCCAGATCGGATTCGCCAGCGCGCGCAATGCTAATGTCGGATCCGGGCGATATAACGATTGAATCGATCGGCTCGATGAGCGGCAGACTCAGCGTCGTGGCCGCGGCAAGATCAGAATCGCCAGCGCGCGCAATGCTAATGTCCGATCCGGGCGATATAACGATAGAATCGATCGGCTCGATGAGCGCCAGACTCAGCGTCGTGGCCGCCGCAAGAAAGGTATACATGGGTATCTAAGCTCCAATTAGGGTAGTTTCGAAAGGCCGCTGACCGATGCCAAGGCCGAAGCAAATTGATGTGACGGCGAACAGCGAAGCTAACCGCTTTGAATCATCCGCAACACTTCCCGAGCATGGTCGATTCCTTCGAAACTACTCGACGCCGACAGCGCCTTGGTCAAATAATTTCTGGCCGAAACGGCATCGCCCTGCTTGTAATACACCATGCCCAGGTGATAACTGATCAACGGCGAGACCGGGCCGGTTGCCACGGCCTGTTCCAACAGTCGCCGCGCCCTGTCGTATCCGCCTTGTTTGAAGGCGATCCAGGCCGCCGTGTCGAGCATGTTCGGATTGTCGCTAAGCGCCAACGGCGCGGACAAATCAGCGGCCCGTTGCAGGCTTTCCCGGCTGTCGCCGTAGGCCGCCAAATAGCCGGCCAGGTTGTTCAAGGCCGCAGCCGAGTTCGGCTGTTGCCGATACGTCTCTTCGAATAAATTGATCACTTCCCGGTGTTTGCCGGCATCGTGCAACAACGCGGCCAGATCGTTGATCAGATCCGGCGAGCGACCGGTCTTTTCCAACCCTTCATGCAAGCTTTCGATCGCGCTCGCCCGGTCTTTTTTCAATACCGCCACCCTGGCCAGGTTACGATAGACGCTGCTCCATTCCGGCTTGATTTTCCCGGCCTTTCGAAATGCCCGCTCCGCCTCGCTCAACTTACCTTGCCGAAGGTACAGTTCGCCTAGCAGGTTATAGGCCACGAAATGCTTGCCGTCGTGCTTAACGGTCTTTTGCAATTGTTCGATCGCGGACGCAATCTTATCCAGCGCGATATAGCTTTTGATCAGCTGCGTCAGCGGCTCGATGGCATCGGGTTTTACCTTCAGCGCTTTTTTGAAAGCGGCAATGCTTTGTTCCAGCTTCCCCTCCGCCTGATAGGCCAATCCGGACATATAAAAACCCGGCGCATCGTCGACCGACAGACGGCGGATCGCTTCCGTGACTTGCTGTGCCGAGGTCCAATCCTTCTGCGCCAGCCGAAGTTTGAACAAATATTCCAACGCTTTGCCGTTGTTCTGATCAATCGCCAACAGCACTTTGACGTGTTGTTCGGCTGGCTCGGTCTGGCCCAAACGCAGCAGTATCTCCACCAAATCCTGTCTGGCCGCGATATCCCTCGGCAACGCGGCGACCACCTTTTCCTGGTTTTCGCGTGCCAGTTCCAGGTCGCTATTGGCGACGTGCGCCGAAGCCAACTGTTTCATGGCCTGAATATTGTTGGGCTCGTTCAGCAATACGGACCGGAAATCGGCAATCGCATCGGCAACCCGACGTTCGGACAACGCCAGCCGGCCTTGCAAAATCAGCGCATCGGAATCCCTTGGACTGTCGGCGAGCACTTGTTGCAACAGAGTTTTCGCTTCGTTAATACGCTTGCCGGCGACGTAAACCCTGGCCAGCGCATTGCGCGCTTTATTGACCGGTCCGGTGTCGGCCTGGGCAATCACTTCCCGTAATGTCGTTTCGGCCTGTTCGGTATCGCCTTTTATCGACTGCAGGTCGGCAAGTTTGAAACGCAGCCGGTACGCCTTCGGTTGTTGATCGACCATCGGCAGCAGTTCCGCGATCGCGACATCGGCATTTTGTGTTTTAAGCAGAAAATCGACCAGGTCCAATTTCGCCTGCACGCTGCCCGGCACCTGTTTCACGCCGTCTCGTAAGATTCGTTCCGCGAGCTCGCTCTTACCTTCGCCGGCATAGAAAGTGGCCAATCGTCGATAGTTCAGGCTATCGTCCGGATTCAGTTCGACCAATGTTTCGAGTTCGTCTTCCGCGTTGCCGTTCATCCGGTTTTTCAAGAACAAATTGGCCAGCATCAAATGCATGGCTTCGTTATCCGGCGTCTTGTCCAGGGCTTGCCGCAACAACGGCATGGCCTTATCCTCGTTTCCGGCCTTGCTATGAATCGAGGCCAACATCAAAATGGCGTCAGCGGATTCGGGTTCGAGTTGAAGTGCTTTTTCCGCCGTTGCGATCGCGGTATCGCTGCTGTTTTTCGCAGCCAGAATTCCGGCCTGAAAAACCAGCGCCTGAACGTTATCGGGCGCCAATGCGATGGCTTCGCCCGCCAGCCGCTCGGCTTCCGGCAGACGGCCGTTCAGCAGCAATAACTGGCCGGCCCTGACTCGGGCCATGACATGATTGGCGTCGCTATCGATCAGCTTTCGGTATTGCTCGAAAGCCTGATCGATCCGGCCCTGCTTACTCAGCGCTTCGGCCAACAAATAACGACCGGCGCTATCATTGGAGTCGATCAGTAGCACCTTTTCGAATGCCGCTTGCGCTTCGGCGTAATTGCCCGCCCGATACAGCTTGTTTCCTTGTTCCCGGTATTCGGCCATTCGATCCTTGGTGCCGTTACACGAGGATAGTACGGCGGCGATCGCAACGACGGCGGACAGCTTGCTAATGGTTAATCGGTTCATAGAATGATATCGGTTACGTAGGTACGGTCGACCTTGGCGATCACTGCTGCAAACTGGCCGTTTCCTTGTATTCCTCGGCGCGGATTCGGTCTTCGTAATCCTGCACGATGGTTTCCATCTCGACGCTCTCGAATTGCAACATGCCCTCCGATTGCAGCAATCCGCTCAAGGTCCCCTTGTTCCGATAACGCTCAAGCAGTTCGTTGGCCGCGGCTATCAGTTTGCCGTTATGTTGGTCGCATACGCCGAGTTGGCGGCTGGTTTGTTGAAACCGTTCCTGCGAGCCGTTCAGTTGTAACTGCAATTCGTTCTTTTGCTGATTCAAGGCCTTGTACTTTTCCACCACTTCCAGCAACTTGGCGTACGTTTGTTCCTGCCTCGTTTGTAGCTGGCTGTTGCTGGTTTGTTGCACCGCCAGTTTATGACTAATTTTGTCGTTTTCTGATTCCAGACCGGTCTTTTCCTTACTCAACTTATCCAGCTCGGCTTTCAGTTTGACGTTTTCGGTCTTCAACGCATCGCGTTCCTGGGTCACCTGTCGCACCATCCCCTGCAAGCGCATCACCATTTGGTCGCCGCCTGCCGGTCCGCTGCGCACGCCCGCATAGGTTTGATCCGCGCATAGCAGCGCCAATACGATGATTATTCGTTTCGTAAGCATGTTGTCCTCCTGTTAACGGTTAACCAATGTCACTAAAATTTGGTGTTGAAATCGATCAGCAGCACGTCGATACCGACATTCGGCCCGTCGATCTGATCGGAACTCAGCCATCGGGCGCTCATCCACGCATTTTCCAATACCCCGTAGTTGGCGCCGATCAGCCAGCCTTTGGCGTTGGTTCCGCCCAGGTGGAAATTCGAGTCGGTAAAGGCGTCCAGCACTGCGTCGCTTTCGATATATTTATACGCAACGTAGGTATTCCAACGCCCGGGCAACAGCGTCGTCGGCCATCCCAAATCGAGCCGGACCTGCCAGGCGTCGGTGCGGTCTTCCAGATTCGGGTTGTTGTAGATGAATCCGTTGCCTACCCTGTCCAAAATATCCTGCTTGTCGAAACCGAAGTTTTTGGCGTAGTCGGCCGTCAGCTTGACGTGGATCGGCGCGAACATCGCCATGTCGTAGGACGCCGTGATGTTTAGGATTTCGTAACTCGAAGCCAGGCCGAATTTGCCGGGCGTTCCCAATCCTCCGACCCCGATCAGGTCCTCGTTACAGATCGCCGCCATGCTGTTGCCCTGCTGCAGGAATTGCGGCACCGACGCGTCGCTGTCCTCATTGATCGGCGTCGAACACAGCGTCCGCTGATCGATCGGGTTATCCAGACCGGACCGCGGCCTGGCCTTGGTATTCAGATATTTGTAAAAGGCAACGGCCAGCGATACGCTGTCCTGGTTGTCGAACTCCATCTCGGTTCCGATTTGCCCCCCGACCAACCACTTATCCTTGGTGCTCAATTGGAATTCCTGTAACGGAAATGCCCCCAACGTCAAAAACAGGGTTTTGCTTTGATCCTCCTGGTCGTACAGACTGTCGGAACCGGCCATGTTGTAACGGAGCGTGGAAGCGAAACCTTCGAAACTCAGATCGCGGTCCCACACCAAATCGGTAAAGACGAACGGATTGGCGAAACGACCGCCCTGCAGCGTCAACCAGTTGTAACCGTCGCTATCGAGCGCGTTGTAGCGCAAGAATGCCCGGTCGATATTAAACTCGTATCGTTGTCCGGTATTGCCCAGCGTCTGATTGGTCGACAACGGATTGCGGATGTTGCCGGACGTCAAGCGAATACCGGCATCAAGACCTTGGGTAATTTTGGCATCCAACGCTAAACGCAAACGGGCGCGAAAACGATCCCTGTCTTCGTTAACGTTCCGTAATGAATCTCCGCCGGCTTTCTGTACGCCGCCTTGTTCATTGATGGCTTGAAAGTTAAGAATGCGGTCCCTCAATGGCAAGGAGGCAACGTCGGAGAAACTGTTTCTGAAATTGGTCGACGCAAAATGGTCGTGCTCGTAACGCAACCGCATGTCTCCCGACAGCTTGAAACGTCGCGTCCACTCGGGCAACGCATCGGGGATACCCCATTGCTCGGTTTTAGCCTCTTGCAACACGTCGCCCACCACGTCCTCGCGCAAATCGGCTCGCACCTGCTGCCGTATCTGCTCCCGGACGAACTCCGGCACGTACGGCACCCTGACCACATCCTCCTCAACCGTTTCCTCTTTCGCCGCCAACTGAACCTGTGCCTCGGCGTCGGCCTCGGCTTGCTTGATCATTTGTTCGGCGTTTTCCTTACTCAATACCCCTTGCTTAACCAGCAAGTTGATCAGGTTGGTGGTGGTATTGCGCAGCTTCAACAGCTCTTCCTTTTCGCCGGCCTGCACCGGCGCCGTCAGCGACAAGATCGCCGTCGCCAATAATGTTTTCGTGAACCCTCGCGTTTTCTTGTGTTCCATCGTTTTTTACATTCTTGAAGTGATTTTTAATTTAACCGGTTGCTTCATGCCGACCGGCGGCGCCTGGCCGATGCGGTTGATCGTTCCCAGCGCCGCTAAAATGGCCTGATCGGTGCGTTTGTCGCCGCTGCTGCGGTTGAGCTTGTAGCGCAGAACCGTGCCGTCAAGATCGAGCCAAAGACTGATATAAGCCGAATAGGCGCGACGCCTTAACTCGTCCCTGTCCATCATCGCGTCCAGCACCGAGTTCTTGACGATGCCGGCAAACCACGCATTGGGGTCGCCCGCCAGCAGTCCGCGCCCGCCCTTTCTGGCGGCCAGCCCGAAACCGTCGGAACCGGCCCCGCCGTCGGCATCCAGGCCCAAGCTTTCAGCGGGCGCTTCATCGGAAACGTCCGGGAGATTTTCCGGTTCCGGTTCCGGCTCCTCGATTTTCTCCTCGATCTCCGGCTCCGGCGGCGGCTCCTGTTTGGGCGGAGGCGGCGGGGGCGGCGGCGGTTTTAGCAACGTGATCGGTTGAATCCGTTTTTCCTTTTTTTCCGGTTTCTCATCGATAAATCCGATAATCGCGGTTACCACGACGTAGACTATCGCCGCAATCAGCAGCACGACGATAATGGTCGGCACATACACCCGAAAATGTTTCTTCTTGCTCATGTCCGGGGTTACTTGACCAACTTCTGCGTCACCAGCCCGATCTGGGTGATTTCCAATCTCCCCAGCAAGTCCAGTACGTTGACGACATTCTGGTACTGCACGCCGGCATCGCCCTTGATGACCACGGGCAAAGCCGGATTGACCGCCTTGTACTGCATCAGAGTCGATTCCAACTGTTCCATCGTGACCGGATAGGTATCGAGATAGATCGTGCCGTCGGCGAGGATCGTGATCGCCTTGGTCTGCGGCTTGGACAAACTCGGCGTATTGCTGGCCTTGGGCAGATTCACGGTGATTCCCTGCACCGCCGCCGTGGTCATGATGATGAACACGATCAACAGCACATAGGAAAGATCGAGCATCGGAGTGACGTTGATCTCGTCGTAGGTATCCACTTCTTCTTTGTAACGCATGATTGAATTAGATTAATTTCGGTTGCAACTGCGCTCCGCACGGCCGGTGCCGGTCGACGGAGCGCCCCGCGAAAGTGATAGGCGTCAGCTATAGCGTTCGGCCAGTTTGGCGATAAATTCGTCGACGAATACATACATGTCGGCCGAAGTCTCCTTGATCCGGCTGCCCAGGTAGTTGTAGCCGAACAGCGCGGGTATCGCGACCACCAGGCCGGCGACCGTTGTCGACAGCGCCGCGGCGACGCCTGGCGCGATGGCGTTGACGTTGACCTCGCCCTGGGCCGCGATCGCGGCGAAGGTAATCATGACCCCGATCACGGTGCCCAGCAGGCCGAGGAACGGGCCGCCGCTGATAGCGATGGTCAGCAACACCATTTGCGCATTCAGGCGCTGGGTTTCCCTGACCAACGCGGCATCCATGCTGGCCCGGATGGCGTCGATCGACTGGCTGCTCATGACCGCGTCGGCGCCGGCCGCTGTCGGCAAGCGGTGATTGATTTCGTTGACCCCTGCGTGGTAAATCCGATAGATCGACGAGCCTTGGAACTTCTCGTGGCCTCCGGTCAACGACAGCATCAACGGCGACTCGACCGCCTCTTCGTCGTCCTCGCTGTCCGGCCGGTTCAACTTCTCCATTTCGGAGACTCCCAATTGCTCGAACTCGGTAATGAAATTGGCGTTTTCCTTACGTACCTTGACCAACACGATGCCTTTGCCGATCATGACCAACCAACTGATGCCCATCATCACCGCCAATAATCCGATCACGACCCAGCCGTCGACGGATACGTTCTGTAGCGTCACCGTCATGTACGAGACGTCGCCGTCGTCGCCGTCTTCCTGGGAACTATCGTTGCCGTAATTCAGCAACGAACCGTTCATCCC